>DATLAJ010000113.1 GCA_035527515.1 bacterium | reverse complement strand
GCTGGCCAGGACGATTGTGCGGTTCAAGCAGGTTTCGCAGGCCCGAATTCACCTCGTGATACCGAAGCGCAGCCTGTATTGGGAGAAGGAGAAACAGCCGACGGCGTCTGTCTGGCTGAAGTTAAGGGGCGGCGCTGGCCTCGAGCGGGGGCAGGTGCGTGCGGTCGTTCACCTGGTTGCTGGGGCGGTTGAGGGCTTGTCCCCTGAGAACATCACCGTTGTCGATTCGCTTGGGGAGACCCTGACGGAGTCAGAGCAATCGCCCTCTGCCGGTCTGACGCAGAGCCAGCTTACACTTCGCCGAGAGACGGAGAAGATGTATGAGGATAAGATCGTTTCGCTCCTGCAGCCGATTGTCGGTCAGAACAAGGTCCGAGCGAGAGTGTCGGTCTCGATGGATTTCAAGGAGGTCGAGCTCGAGGAGGAGAACTACGATCCGACCGAGCAGGTTCTGCGGAGCGAGCAGGAGCTCAACGAGGAGTCTGGGAAGCCAAATGAGGTTGGCGGCGTTCCCGGCACGCGCTCCAATCTTGGGCAAGAGCAGGCAGCCCCGACTACGACGAAAGAAAACAATTATATCAAGCGCACTCAGCGAACGCGGAACTATGAGGTGGGCAAAACTATTCGTAAAACGACCGAGCATCCGGGCGAGATAAAGCGGGTCTCTGCGGCGGTGATTCTGGACGACAAGGCTGTCATCAAAGAGGAGGGCGGCGAGCGGAATTACGAATATGAGCCTCTTTCGGCGGTAGAGATCGCCAAATGCAGGGAGCTCGTCGAGAAAGCGATTGGGTTCTCGAAGGACAGGGGCGATATGGTTGTCGTGGAGAATCTGTCGTTTGACAGACAGGCTGTCGAGGAGGAGCAGTTTGCGGCAGCCCAGGACCAGCGTGAGGCGTTTTGGAGCAGAGCGTTGGGTGCGGTTCGAACGCCTCTATTGATCATTTGCCTCATTCTGGTTTTCGTTCTAGTCATTAGGCCTTTGATGAAAGGCGTGGTTGTCCGAGGGGAGGCTCTTGCGCCAGCGACGGCGCTTGCAGCTGTCGGCAGGGGCAATGCGGGCCTCGAGGGGCTACCGGGGAGCGAGATGGAGTCTGAGATGGCGCTCGAGGGCAAGACAGTCGAGGAGATAGAGGCAGAGATGCTCGCTGGAGAGACCCACTCTGAGCGCACTAGCAAGCGGAACATCTTGGTCAAGCGCATCAATCAGATAATCCAGCGAGAGCCGGACACAGCGTTGCAGTTACTTCGGGCTTTGATGCAAAGCCAGAAGCAATAGGAGGGATTTGGTAAGTGGCTACGGACACGTCAACAGGTGTGCAGAAAGTCGCTAGGCTCTTAATTCTTCTTGGTGAGGAATCGACGGCGAAAATGTTCAAGATGCTCGCGTATGACGAGGTTCAGGACATAACAAGGGAGATATCGCTAGCCGATTCGATTGATAAGGATGAGGCAGAGGCCCTACTTGAAGAGGTTTACAACACGTACATGGCACAGGAGTACATCGCCAAGGGGGGGATAGAGTACGCCAAGAAGGTGCTCTCTAAATCGATGGCTCCTGATGAGGCCCGCCGGATAATTGACAGGCTGACGAAGACACTTCAAACAACGAGCAGGTTCACAAGTCTTAGGAACGTGGACCCGTCGCAGTTATCGAAGATAATTGAGAATGAGCATCCGCAGACGATAGCGCTGATCATAGGTCATCTGGACCCTTCTCGGGCGGCAGAACTACTGTCGGCGTTGCCAGAGGAGATTCGGTCAGATGTAACGCTTCGATTGGCGGCCCTGGAGGAGATTTCGCCGGAGGTATTGACCAAGATCGCGTCGGTTTTGGACGAGAAGCTCGAGTCGCTCTCAGGGCTTCAAACCGAGGAGATCGGCGGAGTGCGGATGGTCGCAGAGATACTCAACCGCATGGATAGAAGCACAAGTCAGGGAGTGCTCGAGATGATCGAGAGCAATAATCCGGAGCTTGCGGCCACAATCCGGGACCTCATGTTCGTGTTTGATGACATCCTTCTTTTGGACGACATGGGCATCCGCGAGATACTCAAGAACGTCGATCGGAAAGCCCTAACGATGGCACTAAAGGGGACGACCGATGAGATGAAGGAGAAGTTCATGCGGAACATGTCGGAGCGTGCCCAGCAGCTCTTGGTGGAGGAAATGGACTACCTTGGCCCAGTGCGCCTGAAAGATGTCGAGGCGGCACAGAGGGAGATAGTCGAGGTCGTCAGAGGCCTCGACGAGGAACAGGTCATTCAGATAGGTGGTGGAGGTGACGAGGTCGTTGTCTAATCTACTCAAGCGCTCCAAAGTTCAGAACACAAATTGTGTCGCTTTCGACCTCAAGAGCCTTATCAGCTCGGCGGAGAATGAACTCGTAGAAGCTGGGCTGTCACGCATCAAGAAGTTTGAACCTGCCTCAAACGGCGTTGGTTTCCTCGATGGACCGCCCCGAGCCAGCGACACTGCCAGTGCACAGTCTCAGGCCAACGAGATAGTGCGGAAGGCCGAGGCGCGAGCAGCCGAGATTCTGAAGGAGGCCAAAGAGGAAGGTCTTCGCCTGGGCAAGGAGGAGGGTGCGCAGAGCGCTCTCGAAGAGGCCCGTCGTGAGGCAAAGTCCGAGGTTGCCACGGTTGTGGCAGCATTTCGGGCCGCGGTATCTGAGCTCAGCTCGGCTCGGCGAGAGGCGATGGCCGAGAGCGACACCGAGATGTTGGCATTAGTTCTTGGCATAACAAGACTTGTTCTTGCTCGCGAGATCAGGATGGACAAGACCCTCATCATTGAGCATATCAAACGGGCCGCGGCTTCTCTGGCCGGGGTGGGTGAGATAACGGTCAAGCTACACCCCATCGACCTGAAGGTTGCGCAGAATAATGTTGATAAGCTCGTCCCAGAGGGCAAGTCGATGCGGTTGTCGATAGTGGCCGACAAGAGCGTCGAGAGGGGAGGGTGCTTGTTGGAATGCAACAGAGGCACCGTCGATGCGCGCATATCGACGCAGTTGGACAGGATAAAAGCGGCCTTCGAGAAGGTCACGGAGAGTCCTGATTCCGGGAGTGAAGCGGCGCCCGACAAGCAAGCTTCGGCTGAGGAGGCGGACGATGCTTAGTTCGCGTCTGCTGCTTGAAAGCGCCTGCCGGATGGGACCTATAGAGGTCTCTGGCACCATCAACAAGGTAGTTGGCCTGGTGGTGGAATCCTCTGGGCCGCCGGCTGCGGTAGGCGACTTGTGCGTTATTCATGGTGGTCGCGGGGACGTGATGACTGAGGTTGTGGGCCTAAGGGAGGAAAAGGTTCTGTCAATGGCCTTGGGGGATATGGACGGTATAAAGACAGGAGCAAAGATAGAGCTCGTCGGCGAGCGGGCGGGCGTCCCAGTTGGATTTGGACTCATGGGACGAGTGCTTAACGGCAAGTGCGAGCCAATTGACGAGAAGGGCCCGATTGAAGGCGCCGAGGACATGTATCCGCTGAGGCGGCAAGGGCTTGAGCCGCTCAAGCGTGGCCCGATCGTAGAACCGATCGCGACCGGCGTGAAGTCGATCGATGCCCTCGCCACGATCGGGAAGGGCCAGCGGATGGGGATATTCTCCGGAAGCGGCGTTGGCAAGAGCATCCTTTTGGGGATGATCGCTCGGAATACGAGCGCCGATGTCAATGTCGTTGCGCTGGTTGGTGAGCGTGGCCGTGAGGTTCGTGAGTTTTTGGAGCGAGACCTGGGCGAGGAGGGCCTCAAGCGAAGCGTTGTGTTTGTCTCCACGTCCGACACCCCAGCGCCTCTTAAGATACGAGCGGCGTTTGCGGCGACGAGTGTTGCGGAGTTTTTCCGAGACATCGGGCTGGATGTCATGCTGATGATGGACTCGGTAACGCGGCTTGCGATGGCGCAGCGCGAGATCGGTCTTTCGGCGGGTGAGCCGCCGTCAACACGCGGTTACCCACCCTCGGTTTTCGGGATGCTTCCCAAGCTCTTTGAGCGAGCAGGCAAAAAGGAGGGCAAGGGAAGCATCACTGGCCTATATACCGTCCTTGTGGAGGGCGATGACCTCGACGAACCGGTCTCCGACCACTGCCGCTCGGTCTTGGATGGGCACATCGTTCTATCGAGAAGGCTCGCCAACAGGGGACATTATCCGGCCGTGGATGTCTTGAAATCTCGCAGCCGTGTGGCGACTTCTGTTGCGACCGAGGACCATCGGGCCGCGGCCCGCGCCTTCAGAACGGTGTTGGCAATGCATCGCGACAATGAGGACTTGATCAACATCGGCGCCTACAAAAAAGGTAGTAATCGGTTGATTGATTACGCAATGTCAAAAATGAGCGATTTCAACCAATTTCTCCGTCAGGAGCCTGACGAAAAGGGTGACTTCACGAGCACTGTGGAGTCGCTGAGATTCCTGGTGGCTGAAGCGCCAGACGAGTATGAGGAGAGACATGAAAGCGTTTAGGTTCAGGCTTGAGAGGGTATTGCAGCTGCGGCTGCAGATCGAGGAAGAGAAACGCCGCGAGCTGAGCATCATGCTATTTGACCTCAGGCAGCTCGAGGCAAAGCTGCATTCGTTGCAGAACGACCTCGACTCGTGCAAGAAAGAGATGTCCAGGGACCTGGAGCAGGAGGACCTCTCGATCGCCAGAATTGAGGTCTTCGCGTCTTACATCAAAAGAATGATGTCGGCAATCGATGCTCAGAGGGAGCTCATATCGGAGCTTTGCAGGAAAATCGAGGCGAAGAAGAACGAGCTTCTGGAGGCTATCAAGGAGCGCAAAGCCATGGAGAGCGTCAAGTCCAAGAGGCTGGCGGAGTATCACAAAGAGTATGCTCGTGCGGAGATGAAGTTCCTGGACGAGGTGGCAAGCTCCGCTCGTATGATGCCGATCCAGTGGGAGGGATATTGAGAAATGTTGATCAGAAGAATCAGGAAAATCTTCGGGAGCCTGCGTGGGAGCGGCTGCCGCGGTTCTTGGGTTCGCCTATCGCTCGTTGTGCTTATTGTAAGCCTGCTCATGCTCTTTGAGAGCGCGAGCGTGTGCGGCGACACCAGACCCGGCGTGGACAAGATCAAGCAATGGCTCCAGAGGGGGCCCAAGCCGACCGGGGCGACGTCCTCTGCCGACAAACGAGCGGTAGAGTCGATGCTCGAGACGTTAAGGCTCCGGCAAGAGGACTTAAACAAAAGAGAACAGGAGCTCGCGGAGGCCCGCAAATCCCTTGAACAACTTGGGGCCCAACTCAAGAAGCAGATGGCTTCGATCAAACAGATCAAGGCTTCCGCGGAGGAGCTTCTCACCAAGCTAGAGGCCAAGAAGCAGGAGCGCATCGACAGCCTGGTCTCGCTATACGGGACGATGAATGCTCAGAACGCTGCCTCGGCTCTGCTTGAGGTCTTCAAGAAAGACCCCTCGCTTGTGGCCGCACTATTTCAGGCGCTGAACAAGAAGCGGGCGGCGATAATACTGGACGGGATCACTGCGACCTCGCCGGAGGTGGCGGCAGAGATCACGATGTGGGTCGGCAAATACAGATAGGATTACATCGACCAAAATGACTGTCATGCACCCTAATGTCATTCTCTCGCTTACGGGCAGTAAAGCAGCCACAGCGGAGCAAGGCAAGGAAGGCCGCTCGCGCCTCGGCAAGCAGCATCAGGCGTTAAGCGCCTCGTTCCTCTCAGCTCTTGCTGCCAAACTGGCCGAGCTTGCGGCCCCACGAACCGCAAGACAACGGCTTGGCGGCCTGGGTGGGTCGGAGTTGCAGCGCTCGCAGGAGGGTCTGGCTGGGAAGGACCTCCCCGATGCGACGTCGGATGATTCGGCCTGCGTGGCGTCGGCGCCGGCAATAGCTGAGGAATCAGACCGTCCGGCTGCACATCGCGCTCGCGGCCTGGCCAGCCACATCAGGACGGCTCAGCGGCGATATAGCGCCGAGAGGGGCGTTATCGCCAAGCACAATGGACAGAGCAACAAAACTCCTTCGAGCTCATCCGAAAAGACCGAAGCTCAACCCGGAGCAATCCCAAAATCATCGAACACAGTCCTTAAGCTAGACCGAACAGAGGCACGAGGCGCGATACAGAATACAACGAAGGAATCCCGCTTTGGCGCGATGCGCCGCGCAGCTTATCCCTATGGCCGGTCTTTGCACTTCAACTCCAATACCTTCCGAAAGGCATCTGTTGGCATCAGGCGGCTAGTTCCTACGAACAAGGGCCTCACACAACCTCACTTTAGGTCCTCTGAAAGCCGCCAAGATAGCTACCTCCCGGCTAAAAGTAGTGCGGCCAGGCGCAGGCTACCCAGTAAGGCTTCTCGCTTCTGGGGCAGGAGTGAATCGCATCATCCCTCCTTCCGCGCTCTTGGTCTCCAACGAGAAAGCGACAACCTGACAAGTGGTCTGAAGTCGTCTGGCCGCCTACCCTCCCCTTCCAAGTCGTTGGGGGCGAAGCTCAAGCTGGTTGCGAAGGGCACAACCGGAGAGATCGCAAGCCGAAAGCCGACACTCGAAGGTGCCAAATCACAAGCTAGACACCATATACTAGAGAGCAAGGCAAGCGGACGAGCCGCAGGTGAAACCTCAGCTGGCTTGACCGGTCGAAAGCCCAAGCCCAATTCGGTGCGAGGCTCGCATCAACGCACCCATGCTCGTCCGTCTCGCCGCGTGCGAAGTGAAGACGGGTCAGGCGCCAGCCGGCCGTCGCGAAGAGGCGGCAAGACAGTTAGCCAAGAAGCTCGGTTAGGAGAAAAGATGCCTCCAGCTGAACTTCAGCCCGAAACTTCTAGGGATGGCAATCTGCGACAGACTGGCTATGAGGCCGACGGGACCTCTGGGTCAAGGACGGCGCTCCGGGCAGAGCAGGTGAAAGTGCCCAGTTTCAAGGGTGCGAGCGGCGCTGAGGGAACGGACGAGTCGCGTAAGGCGCAGAATGTCTCTCGTAAGGGCGCCATCGCGGCCAGATTCGGAGGCGGGCTTCGAGGGGAGCAGGTGAACGCTAAGCAAGCGATAATACAGGATGATTTCAAGAAGCCAGTCCGAATGGAGCGGAGCTCTAGTTTCTCACCGCCGGCGGGACGCTCAACTTCTTCGCAGCCGCAGCCGACTGCTGAATACATGCGCTCTGCGGAGGTATCGGCGGCGAAGCCTCAGGTCAAACAGCGAGACCTTCAAGTCAAGCAGCAGGAGCAGGTGGGAGCCTCAAAGAGAAGCGCTCGGTTAGCGGCAAAGATCGGCGTAGTTGCGACAGAGAGGTCGGAGGACGAATCCCCTACAAGAGCGCCGACCAGAACGGAATCCACTTCTCAACCTGAGAGAAGGAGTGCGCTGGCCACCCGAGAGGCCCCAGAAGGGTCTGAACCTAGGCTTAAGGGCCCGGGCAGCTCGAGCTCGGATGGCAGTGGTCTGCGGCGAGCTTCCGCTCACGAGGCGCAAGGAGCAGGGACCCACACATCAAAAAAGGTGCGTGGGGCGCGAGGTGATCTTCGGCCAGAGATGGCTGAGGTCAAGCGCTCGGCATCAGCTGAGGTGGACAAGGCAGAAGTGAAGCAAGCCCGCTTGACCGTGAAGAGAGAGGTTGCTTCTCCCTTGACGAATGAGCGGGACCGGGCACCGAAGACAGGACAGCGGAGCGCAGAGCCAGCAGCTCAGTCTAGAGACGTGCGTGGGGCGCGAGGTGATCTTCGGCCAGAGATGGCTGAGGTCAAGCGCTCGGCATCAGCTGAGGTGGTGGACAAGGCAGAAGTGAAGCAAGCCCGCTTGACCGTGAAGAGAGAGGTTGCTTCTCCCTTGACGAATGAGCGGGACCGGGCACCGAAGACGGGACAGCGCAGCGCAGAGCCAGCAGCTCAGTCCAGAAGGGTGCAGCCGAGCTCGAGAGCTTCTGCCGCCACATCCAAGCGGAATGGGGTGGAGGGCGCCAGAAGGCCGGCCGTGAGCGTCGAGCCAGGGGCGGCGGCCAACGCTGATGCGGGTAACCGCCCAGGCGTTACATCCGTGTCTCGGGCCCCAGCGAAGTCCGGCGTGAGCAGTGCGCCAGAGGCAGAGCCTGCGAGGATGGCCATGCGCAGTGCGCCAGAGCGAGACCGAGTCGCCGAGCTCGAGCCTCGAGAAGAGCATGCGGCGTCAAGGGACACAAAGGAGAACGGCAAGAGTTCTTTAGCAGACCTTTCTCGACGGGCTGATACGGGGCCTGACAAGAATGCTCCCGAGGCAAAGCCGGTTCAGATGGGTCGCGGCGACAGTGCTCAGCGAATGCATCAGGGCAAGCCGTCCGAGCCAGTGAACGCTCCCGACAGAGGTTCAAACGGACAGAGCGTCGATGCGCCGGACGGTTCGGCGAGATTGTTTGAGGGCAGTGGCCA
>DATLAJ010000112.1 GCA_035527515.1 bacterium | reverse complement strand
CGGGAACTGCTCAGAATGGGGGTTGATACTGCGACCGGTTACATGAGCGCGTGCGCAGACCTTGACATGTTCAGGGATTATCGAACCGAGTGTCCTAAAGCGAGCTTGGCTGTTGCCAACATGCTTCACTTGCCGGTTTATCACACGTTAAGAGTAAAGGAGCTTGAGCATATAGTGTCGAGCGTTAAGAAGGCCTTGAATGTGGCCTAGCCAGGATCTATTCAAATGGGCGCCGCGAGGGAGGGAACTGAATGAAGGAATATGAGGTTGTATCTTGCTCTTCGGAGCTGAGCAGTCGAAAGATGGCCAGGACTGCGACACAGGAGATAAATGACCATGTAGCAGAGGGCTGGGAAGTCCATACAGTAACAAGCAGCGTGAATGCGATCAATATCGTGTTTATCAGAGAGAAACAGAACAGAAAGGTATGAGGTCCAACTTCTCTGGGGACCCCCGATTGAGTCTTTGTGAGAGAATACATGGCCGGCGAACCGTGGGGCTGTGGCGCAGTGGGAGCGCATTTGTCTGGCAGACAAAGGGTCGCGGGTTCGAATCCCGCCAGCTCCACCATTCTTTGACTTTGTTTCTGCTCCCTGGACCCGACCGTTTATCGTTACCTCGCGCAGCCTCTTCGTAATCTCGCCCCGGCAACCGTTTCAGACGACCTTCAAGAGTCTCTCAAACAGATGTATAGCTTCTCAGATGAATTCCCAAGAGTCTTTTAAGAACACTCATAGCTTCTCAGATGAACTTCCAGGAATCTCTCGATTATATTTATAGCTTTGTCGATTTCGAGCGCACGGGGCAGTTCACCTACAACACGAGGGCGCTGGACCTCGAGGCGTTCTCTGAGCTCCTTGCTTCGCTGTCGGACCCACAGAAGGAGTTCGCGGTGGTGCATGTCGCAGGCACAAAGGGCAAGGGATCGACATGTGGGATGCTAGCTTCGGTGCTCAGGGCGTCGGGACTCAAAGTTGGGCTCTTCACATCTCCGCATCTTCTGGACGTTCGTGAGCGTATTCAGGTCGATGGCGACTGGATATCGAAGGGTGCGTTTGCACAGATTCTCTCAACCATCAAGCCAGTCCACGCCCGCCTCGGCATCAGTAGCCGGTCGTATCGAACCACGTTCGAGCTTCTGACTGCGGCGGCCCTTCTGCATTTCGCACAAGAGCACGTTCACATAGCAGTGTTAGAGACAGGCCTTGGGGGGAGGCTTGATGCAACCAACGTAGTCGGTCCGGTGCTTTCGATAATAACGCGAATAGGTTACGACCACACTGACGTGCTGGGCGGGATGCTTTCGGCCATAGCGGCTGAGAAGGCGGGAATAATCAAGAACACTATCCCAGTCGTGGTAGCGCATCAGGAGCCAGAATCACTCGCCGTCATTCTGAACGTTGCGAGCGCGAAGGGCTGCCCGATTGTTGAGGCGACGCGCGAGTTCAGGTCCACGTCTTCGGGCACAGGCCTCGCCCGGACCGTCTCATTTGAGGGCAATGACCTGAAACTCCAAGACATAAGGCTGCCGCTTCTCGGTGCGCATCAGCTTCAGAACGCATGTTGCGCTGTCGCTGCCGCGAAGCTCTTGTCGAGCAAGTTCGCGTCGATAAATGCTGCAAGCATTGCTCGAGGACTTGCCGAGGTCCGGCTAATGGGCCGCGTTGAGCTGCTCAGGGAGAACCCGTTCATAGTTGTGGATTGTGCCCACAACTTAGAGTCGGCGGAGGCGCTCGTAAACACGTTACAGGAGCTCTTTGTCCCCAGGGAGAAGATCGCAATCATCGGCGTCTCGAGTAACAAGGACGCTAGAGTGCTTTCGGCCATTCTGACACAATACTTTGACAAGTTTCTCGTGACGAGAGCTGATACCAAGCGAGCGATGCCTCCGGATGTGCTTGCCGATGACCTGCGTGGACTGGGAGCCCAGCTCGAGGTCTTCGATAAGGCATCGGATGCTGCGCATGCGGGGCTTTCGATGATAGGCCGAGAAGACTTGTTGTGCGTCACCGGCTCGGTATATTTGGCGGGCGAGCTGCGGCCTTTTTTGGCAAAATCAGCAAGGAAGTTTGGGTGAAGCCGAGTTACTCGTCAAGATTCTGGGTCTGTGCAGCGATCGTCGCTGCATTTGTTTTGGCCGTTTTTGGCTGGACGGCTTCAATTCCGCTTGGCGCTGAGGACCTCCAGGTCTATGTCAATTACATCTTTTTCACGGGCGAGAATCTTGTTCCTCAAGCATTCTATGGCAACGGTTTCGGGATACTGCCGGGCGAGTTCGTCTATAAGCTTGGAAGAGAACCCAAGGAGGTAGGAGGCGTATATCGACCGCTGACAGCGTCTCTCATGGCGCTTGACTATGCGTTGTGTGGGGTGAAATCCACATGCTATCATATAACCAATCTCCTACTTCAGGTCGCCTGTTCCATCGCGGTCTTAGCACTGGCATGGCAGCTATCTCGGGGCAAGCTCCTGACCTCCCTTACGGCTGCCCTGCTGTTCACCGTCAACCCGACACACTCGCTCACGCAGGTTGTCATGTTGCAGCGATCGGATATCCTCTGCACGCTGTTTTATGCGTTGTCGGTTCTCTTTTTTGCCAGGCATGTTGATGAAACCGCTCGAGGCCGGTCGCGCGCATACTACACTCTGTGCGCCGTCTTCATGGTGCTGGCGCTCATGTCTAAGGAGATGGCCATGACGCTGCCGGCCGCGTTTTTGCTCTATGACTTGATGACTGGCCTGGAGAACCCTTTGAAACTTCCTGTGGCGCTGCGGCTGTTCAAGAGGCACGCCCTTTTCTTCGCCATCCTCGTCGGATACATCCTGTTTAGAATCGCTATCTTCCACGGAATCGGTGGCTATCCGGGCTTCGCTTTCGACGATAACGCCGAACGGCCGGCGGCCCTCATGCTTAGTCGGCACAACATCACGGGCGCCATATCGGGCCTCAACCATCTGTTCGGCGTTGTTTCTCGCTCGAGGCTCGTGCGATATTCGCTGCTCGCCGCCATTTTTGCGCCCCTGCTGTTTGGGACGGGCAGACGCATCAAATTCGCGATTGTGATGACCGGCGTGGTAATGCTTCCTGTGATCGCCTTACCGTCGATAACGCCTCTTTACATGTATCTGTCGTCGGCTTGGTTCTCGATAGGTGTTCTCGCGTCGCTTTGGTGGCTGCTTGAGAGCCTTTTGAGGCGAAGAGTAGCGGCGGCTGTTCTCGTTGTTCTCGTCTGCCTGGCAGCGGTTTTCTCAACTTCGGCAGTCTATTCGCAGATAGCGGTGAGCAAGAGGAGGATAGACTTCGCCTACAAGGCCTCTGACGACACTATCAAGCTCGTTTCCCCCATGCCGAAAGGCGCCAAGCTATACCTTGTTACGCCGAGCATGATCGAGAGCCGAGGTAGGGTCGATTTCGACCCAGCGATAGAGGCAATCCTGCGAGTCAAGACGAACGACCTGTCATTGAAGCTCTGGCCCATTCCAATGCACCTCCAGGACGAGAGGCTGATTCTTTTCGACGCGGCCGCGTTGGACATGGAGGCCCTCCACGTTGACGAGCGGACCTATTTCTTGGACGATCTCACGGGGAAGGTCCGGCTTCGGAACGACATCTTGGGGAAGTTAAGGACACGAGATGCCGTTCGGTCCTTGCCTGGCCGGCTGCCGGGCGATTACTACGGCTGGATGTTCGAGCAGTCGCTCTTTGGTTGGACTGTAACCGGAGCGGGTGGTCTGCCCGTGAGGGCGGGGCTTCAGAACGACAGTTTGGTTTTCGTGGCCTCAGATTGCCCGACGTTCGTGGTCTCGCCGCGCCGCGAGCTCAGCACCGAGAGGCTGGATAGGTTTTCATTCAGGGTCAGCATCGATACCGCTTTGGGCCCCAGGGAGTTCCCCGTGTGGGTGGAGTGGGTAAGCAAGACTGACCCGGAGTGGTCCAGCCAGCGGTCGCGGACAGTCATAGTCAAGAGCGATAGTGGCTTTCGCAAGTATGAGGCAGAGCTCGGGAAGGACTTCAGCTGGGTTACGGCCGATGATGTAACCAGAATACGCATCCATTTCCCGCCGCTTCGGGCGAGGATTGCCTTGAAAGACGTGTCGGTTTATTTCAGCAAGGCGCCGACTCACGAAAGGGGTTAGCCCCGGTTCAGGCTGGATAGCGTTGTCGGGCACCGCAGCTATTCTTTCAAAGCCTACACTACCGGGGCTTTCCCCAAAACACAATCAGACAGCATAGACGGTTTTCAAGTCCCGTTCACTATGGCTGAGTATGCCCCAGAACGCTCTTTTTGTCAACCCATCGCACTCCCAAAAAGGCGGGCGCCCCCCCGGTCAATCTGATTTTTCGGGGCGCCCCCCCGGCTCACATTCATCTCGGAATGTCCCTCGCCTTGAAACGGGCTAACCGTTCCAAAAGCACTTGCTGCGCCAGGCCTCCGGTTGGCGATCGTGCCTGTTGGTCGCTTGCATCAGCGGGCGCGTTGTCGGGCCAGAAGACATTGTGCAATAATCCGGCTCAGAACCGGTATAATGGCCCTGAAAATGATAACGCCATATCGGCAATCAGGACAAGAAGAGGATCAATGAGATGATTGATAGCAATGTCGCAAATGACCCTTTCGCTCGCTATGTTTCGCGATTGAAGGATGCGCGACTTGAGCGTTTGAACGCAGTATTTACAGAGGAGGAGAGCCGATCGACGGGGCCAGCTAAGGCACTCCAATCGGGAAAGGAGACGCTCAAGAGCGCTCAAGATGAGATGCAAGGAGCAAGCGCCTCCTCGAGGCGTGAGGACGTGGAGTTTGGCGACAGGATGGAGGACTTGCTCGCTCAGGCCAGTGGCCGGGAGAGCATCAAGCACGACTACCTTGCCGAAACGAGGCCCGGCGTGACGGGTCTTCCAAAGCGGCTTGGGTTGAGGACGATAAGGTATGCGGTGAAGACCTACACCGACGGGCTTTTCGGACAACAGGAGGCTTTCAACGCGCTGAGCACCTCCATCATCGCTGAGAACGCAGGGCAGATAAGGTCGCTCCTTTCGCGAGGGAATGAGCTGGAGCAGAAGGCTCGCCTCCAACAGGATTTCAACCGGGACGTGATTGCCTGCGTCAGTGCGATGTCGGACGCGGTCTCTTCCCTGTCCGATGCGTTCAAACAGCAGCGGGAGTTCAGTTCGCTGATCGTTTCTCTCCTGAACGATGTGATAGATGGTTCCAGCGAGCTCGCCACGGCGTTGAACGAGAAGACTGAGCAGCGACTTGGTGCATGTGAGAAGAGGCTCGATGGGGCAGAGGAGGTGCTTCGCCAGCAAGCTGAAGAGAACGGGCATCGGCTGGACGAGGTTGAAGCCGCGGTTCGGGCAGTTGATGAGCGGTTTGAGGAGGATGAGCGGCGTCTTGAGCAGCTCGTGGGCGAGATTGCCTCGACGTCCAAGTCAGTCCAGGACACGCACTCGTTTTTTTCTCTTCAATTAGAGGCGATCGATTCCCGTATCGAGCATTCTGAGATCAGGGCAAATGAGGCATCGGAGTGGATGTCGAATCTCGAGGCAAGGGCGACCAACTCTGAGGAGAGACTTACTAAGTCTGAGGAGGGCCTGGCGAGGTCCGAGGAATGGCTCAGTAACCTTGACAAGGAGATTGATTCATCCAAGCAGTGGCTAGAGAACATGACCTCTGACGTCAAAGGGCATGGGGAGTGGCTTTCGGATGTCGGCTCTCAGGTCAACGGCCATGCGGACTGGCTGGCCAACCTTCAAGGCACGACAAAGGAGCACAACGATTGGCTTTCGAGTCTAGCTGAGGGCAGGCAACAGCTAGAGGTCTGGACGGGCAACCTCCAGAAGACGCAGGAGCAGCACGCCTCACAGCTTGTTGAGCTTGTTCAGCACGAGAAGGAGATAGACCATCAGGTTTTCTTCGTAAAGCGGAAGCTAGAGGAATCTCGTCCCACGCAGACGCTCGTTCCATTTCAGGAGGGTCCGGACGCCGCTCGGGCGGAACCCGGGCTGACGGAGGACGAGTATCTCATTTTCGAGGAGCGTTTCAGGGGTGAAAGCGCCGCTCTCAAGTCGCGGCAAGAGCACTATTTGAGGCATTTCGAGGGTTGCAGGGGTGTTTTGGACCTGGGCTGCGGGCGGGGAGAGTTCCTGGAACTTCTTAAAGAACGAGGCGTCGAGGCCATTGGAGTGGACTCGAATCCGGAGATGGTTCGCGTGTGCAGCTCGAAGGGCCTTGACGTAAGACACGCGGACTTGGTTGCCTTTCTCGAGGCGGCCGATGACAACTCACTTGATGGCATCTTCTGCGCCCAGGTCGTGGAGCACTTCAGAGCGGGTCAGGTCTTGAGGCTGTGTAAGCTGATGGCCCAGAAGCTTGCTCCGGGCGGCGTTGTCGTGATAGAGACGATAGACCCTCGCTCGATCTACGCCTTGGTAAACAATTTCCTGCTCGACCCGTCTCATCTGTTCCCTATTCATCCCAGGCTCTTGCAGTTCGGGTTCTCTCTCACGGACGTTGAGCTTCGGGAGGTGGAGCGTCTGGCTCCCGTGGCGCCGGGTGAGCGGCTTGCCGTTTCGGCGGCTGAATCTACGGCGGATTCAGACGCTGCCTTTGAAGGCGTGGTAGAGGGGAACTTCAGGAAGCTCGATGACTTCTTGTTTGGCTATCAGGATTACGCGGTTGTTGGTAGGAAAGTTTAGTGTAGGGGCGATTCACGAATCGCCCACAATATATTGCGGCGCTGAGGTCGGGCGGTTCGTGAACCGCCCCTACATCCAGGGCCAGGCAGCCTTTTTTGTTCCCACACATTGCGAGGGGCTGAGGTAGTGCGATGAGGCGGGAGCGAGCGCCAAGCGAGGTTGGAGCCATTCACAAGGACCCCGGCGGCAAGCTGAACGTGCTGTTGGTCTTTCCAAACAGTTATTTTGTTGGGATGTCCAACCTGGGCTTTCATGCGATCTACGCCGCGCTGAACTCGCTCGATTACGTTCGCTGCGAGCGCTCGTTCTTGCCGGAGGGAGTTCTTCGGGCCGTGGGCAGAAAGGTGCCGCCGCCGCGTTCGCTAGAGAGCGGGGACATGCCTTCGCGATTTGACGTCATAGCTTTCGCTGTGCCCTTCGAGAACGATTACCCCAACCTAGTCCGGTTTTTGAAGCTCGCCGGGCTCAAGCCCAGACGGGATGAGAGATGGCTCAGGGACCCGCTCGTGCTGGCCGGCGGCTGTGCGGTAAGCGCCAATCCTGAGCCGCTCGCCTCGTTCGTCGATGCTTTCGTAATTGGCGATGGCGAGCAAGCTGTGCAGGAGTTGGCGAGGGCGGTGTTTGATGCGAGACAGGCGAGGCTCGATCGGCAAGACCAGATAGCTCGTCTTGCGGAGATACCTGGCGTTTACATTCCGGGCCTCTTTGAGCCAGAATATGGCACAGACGGGACCGTTTCGGCGGTCCGCTCTCTGAATGGCAGTGCCCAGGTGGCGAGGCGCTGGACGCCTAAAGGGGAGCTCGTGCCAGCCCATACCGTGGTCTTCAGCGAGGAGACAGAGTTTGGCGATCTGGGAGTTGTCGAGGCAGTGAGGGGCTGTCCGCGGGCGTGTGCATTCTGCATGGTCTCGTTCTGCAATCGGCCGGTGCGGTTCCTTAGTGTAGAGCAGATTCTTAGCCAGGTGGCTGAGATCAAGAGGCACAGGCAGCGTGTGGGGCTGCTTGGGTCGGCGGTCGCGGAGCACCCCGAGCTCTTATCGATTGTTGAGGGCGTGCTCAGCATGGGCATGGGCGTTACCGTCTCTTCGCTCAGGGCGGACAGCATCAGCCCGCAGCTTTTGAGTCTGCTGACGCGTGGCGGGCAACGGACGATAACAATCGCTCCCGAGACGGGCGACGCGGGCCTGCGAGCCGCGCTTGGAAAGCCAATCACGGACGAGGCATTGATCGACCTCGCCACGCAGATTGCCTCCGCCGGTTTTGAGACGCTGAAACTCTACTTCATTGTGGGTCTGCCGGGAGAATCGCTAAAGGACGTTGAGAAGATAGTATCGCTCGTGAAGCAGATGAAGCACGGTCTCCGCAAGCGGTCTTTGGGCAAGCGCGACGTTTTTATCAATGTGTCAGTTTCGTCGTTTGTGCCGAAGGCTCACACGCCGTTTCAATGGGAGGCCATGCTCCCTCCGTCGGAGCTTGCGCGTCGCATCAAGGTGATAGAAACGGGGCTTTCAGGCACACGGGGCGTCTCGGTTCACGCGGATGTGCCCAAGTGGGCGTTCGTGCAAGGCGTTCTCTCTCGTGGGGACAGGCGCATCTCGAAGCTGGTATCCAGCTTGGCAGAGACCAATTTCAACTGGCAGAGGTCGCGAGAGATGATCGACGTGAACCCTGAGTTCTTCGCGCTGCGAACGAGGTCTCGCGATGAGATTCTGCCCTGGGCACACATCGCGTCCGGCGTCCCCCTAGACGAGCTTTGGCGTCGCCTCGAGTCCTATCGGGCTCAGACAAAAG
Source organism: bacterium (assembly GCA_035527515.1). Taxonomy (NCBI): domain Bacteria; species bacterium. The sequence goes on along the minus strand of DATLAJ010000112.1, from coordinate 14,063 downwards.
AGGCAGACAGTCGGTGAAGAATAGGCGCCCGCTCTTGGTCTCCATGTTGTTGGCGCTCTGGCTGGCGATGGGTCTCTCAGGTCGCGGGCGCGCTGGCACGGAGGCTGTTACAGTAGTTTTTGGCGGCGATGTCGCGCTCTGCGGCGAGGTTGCCAGGCAGATAGAGAGGTACGGCGATGGCTACGTTTTTGGCGAGATTCGTGAATTGCTGTCGCAGGCGGATATCGCGGTGGTCAACCTCGAGACACCACTGACCAATTCGGAGAGGAGAGTCCCCAAGCCGACTCCGCCCGGGCTGAAGGAGCCGGTCTATCTGAAGGCCAAACCCTCGGCCGGCAAGGCGCTTGTCGCGGGGGCAATCGACGTGGCGTTGCTCGCAAACAACCACATTGGCGATTACAAAGGCGGCGTGGTTGATACGATACAGAATCTTCGAGGCCTGGGCATACGGCTAGTGGGCGCAGGAGTGAATCGCCGGGCGGCATATAGCCCCCTAGTCGTCGAGGTCCGGCAGACCAAGATCGCCTTCCTTGCATTTTGCGATGTTTATCCAACGTCTTATGAGGCAGGCGCTTCTCGACCGGGGTGCGCCTGGGCGCACCCTGATGAAATGCGCTCGGCAATTGCTGATGCCAAGAGGCAGGCGGACCTGGTCTTCGTCAACCTTCATTTCGGCGGCCAAGACCGCGCTACGCCTTCTCAACGGCAGAGACAGCTCGTCAAGACCGCTCTTGATGCAGGCGCCGACATGGTGGTGGGCAACCATCCGCACGTCATCCAGCCGGTCGCCGTGGACAGCGGCAGGCCGGTCCTTTACAGCCTGGGCAACCTGGTCTTCCCCATGCCCAAATATTCATGGTCAATAGGCCTGCTTGCCAGGGCAACGATTGTCGGCAAGAAGATTCGACGGGTGGACCTGATCCCTGTCCAGATAGTCGATCTCTCGCAGCCACATCGCATCCACGGGCACTACGTTCTCGAGCATCTCTTCAAGATCAGCAAGGAGTTCGGGGACCTGCCGAGTATCATAGAGGGATACATAGAACCGCTGAAGTGATTTGACGGATTGTGAGGCTATGATATGCTCATGAATACATGAGTAGCTATTCGGTTCCTTTAGCGCAACGCGATGAGGGAGGAGAGAAGTGAATCGAAGGCGCACAGTTTTTCAAACGCTTGAAGGCCCTCGGAATACTGGGACACTGATCCTCGGTCTCTTGCTCTGCTGCGCTGCCCTTCTGCCCACGCCGGGCTTTGGTGCAACGTATCAGGTCAAACAGGGTGGGAGCGCGGATTTCGGGACCATCCAGGCGGCGATCGATGCGGCGGTCGATGGAGACGAGTTAGTCGTGCATACGGGGACTTACTATGAAAACATCCACTTCGACGGCAAGAACATAACGCTGCGTTCACTCGATCCGGAGGACGAAGAGACCGTCGCCTCAACCATCATTGACGGCGGCCAGAACGACAGCGTAGTTACGTTTCGTGGCACAGAAGACGATAAGTGCCTGTTGTCCGGCTTTACCATTACCAACGGTAAGTCAAATTACGGCGGAGGCATACTAGGCGGGGACCCGTGGTCCCATCCGCCAGTTTGGGCGTGTGCCGGGATCACGAACTGCGCGATCACCGGTAACCGGGCTTACAACGGCGGCGGCGGGCTTTACGGCTACAACGGGACGATCAGAAACTGCACGATCACCGCCAACGGGGCTGACTGGGGCGGCGGCCTTTGCTTGTGCGGTGGGACGATCAGAAACTGCACGATCAGCGGCAACTCGGCAACTTGGGGCGGCGGGTTGATCTACTGCGACGGGACGATCAGCAATTGCACGATCAGCGGCAACTCGGCAACTTGGGGCGGTGGGCTTTGGGGCTGCAACGGGACGATCAGTAAATGCACGGTGGGCAGGAACTCGGCAACCGGGAGGGAGGCCAGGGGCGGTGGCCTCTATTGGTGCAACGCGACGATCACAAACTGCACGATCAGTGGCAACTCGGCGACCGGCGAGTGTGCGGGCGGCGGCGGGCTGGTCTACTGCGACGGCCCGATCACAAACTGCACGATCAGTGGCAACTCGGCTGAATATGGCGGCGGTGGGCTGGTCTATTGCGACGGGCCGATCAGCAATTGCGCGATCGCCGGAAACTCGGCAACCGGCGACTATGGGTACGGCGGTGGATTGTACCGTTGCGCTGGGGGGATCACAAACTGCACGATCAGCGCCAACTCGGCAACCGGCGACTATGGGTACGGCGGCGGGTTGTACGGTTGCGCCGGGCCGATCACAAACTGCACGATCAGCGGCAACTCGGCTGCCTGGGGCGGCGGGCTGTTTTATTGCGGCGGGCCAATCAGCAACTGTATCGTTTGGGGCAATGAGGCAGAACAGGGCCGAGAGCTGCACCGCTGCCAGGGTCTAATAACGCATTGTTGTATTCAGGACTGGGCAAGCGGCGGCGAGGGCAACATCTCGGATGATCCCTTGTTCGTCACAGGCCCCCTGGGCGATTACTATCTTTCTTGCGCAGCGGCGGGGCAGGCTGCGGACAGCCCATGCATCGATGCCGGGAGCGACACGGCAGAAAGCCTCGGCCTCGACGAGTTCACGACGAGCACGAATGGCGTCCCGGACGCGGGCATCGTTGATATGGGTTACCACTACCCACCCACGCCGCAACAGAACCCATATATCGAATCCTCGGTCAACTACCCAGGCGAGTTTGCTCCGGGCGATCTCCTTGTCGGGTTCATCGAGGTGCATAACCCGGGCGCCGATTTCCCGGTTGACGTCTATGTGGCGTTCGTCCTGCCAAACGGGACGGTAGTCTCGCTAACCAGCAGCGGCCTCACAATAGGCATACATCCCTGGGCCTCGAACGTGGTGCTGCCGACCGGGCTTCATTTCGGGCCGTCCGAGGTCATCCGGACGACTGTCCCACAGAGCCCCGGAAGTTATCTGTTTGCCGCTGCGCTGACCGAGCCAGGCCAATTAGAGTTTATCGGCGAGCCGAGCTTATTCCCATTTACTATTCGCGAGCGATCCTCCGCGTCCGAATCCCTGAAAGGGATTGCCGTCGGTAGCCGTGCGTGAAACGCAACGGCAGGGGAGGGAGGGGATTCTTGTTCTCCCTAAACCGTCAGGCTGCGCCTGCGGCTACCCATGGTATCCCCTTTCGGGGAGGACAGAGGGCTATTGCACACCCTCCCAGCATCTCGCTCCCCGGCATCCAATCTGATTTTTCGGCTCAAAGGGCGTGTTCGAGGACGATGACCTGGAGCTTCGGGGGCAGAGTCTCCCGCGTTAATTCAACCTCGGAAGAGCCGGCCTGAACAACGTCGGGCTTCCCGGCCGTGAACTTGTCAATTGACGCGAGCTCGAAGCCGATCTTGGGGGTCTTGAAGTGCATCGGGATGACAACCCTCGGCCTGATCTTCTCAATCAGCTGCCACGCCTCGTTTGCGTCGATCGTGAACGTCCCGCCGACTGGCGTCAGAAGCACATCGACGTCGCCAAGCGCAGCGCAAATCGCATCGTCTAGGATATGGCCCAGATCGCCCAGGTGGCAGACCCTCAAGCCATCGACGTTCATACAGAAGACTATGTTGCTGCCTCGCTGCGACCCGCCGCTCTTGTCATGAAAAGTCGCTATCCCATCTATCGGCACGCCTTGCGCCTCGCAGTGCCCAACCGTGTCCACAACCGTTGGGTTGCCCGCTAGACCATCAACTCCATCGTGGTCAGCGTGCTTGTGGCTGACGGTTACGACGTCGAAGCGCTCGCGAATGGGCGCATACTTCATCGCGCCGCCGAATGCGCCCGGCCGGTAGGGGTCAGTGAGTATCGCTGTCCCGTCGCTCGCCGTAATGGAGAATGCAGAGTGGCCAAGCCATTTGATCTTCATTTCTTTCCTTCCGCGAATAAGTCTCAGACATCAATGCTCTACAATGCCGACTGCGGTCCGGTCCACGTAAAGGTCGCAGGCAGCCATATACTCAATTAGTATCTCGAAATCGACGAGCCCCGGATGATAGAATTTTATTGTGAAGTCCCGATACTCGTTCGCACGTTTGAAATCCCTGGCATATACCGACCGCCGCGCGCTCTTCTTCGTACCGGAACGCCGGATACTGTCGCCTTCGGTCCGGATTCTTGCAAGCATGGTGTTGTGACCCTCGGGCAAGTCCAAAGCACTCATCCTGACGCTGAGCTCGTAGTCGCCGGCCGGAAGCGGTGGGCATCTCAGCCTAATCGGGACCCTGCGGCCGCTGGCCTTGCCCAGGAAGACCGCCTTGCCAGCTGTCGAGGCCTTGTCATTCACGATTTTGCCGAGCAGGGGTGAGAGCTGATTGGCATCGGCAACGACGAGGCAGTGCGACTCCCTTGTCTTGCCTGACGGAGAGACGAGCTGGATACTCTTGGTGTGTGCAAGGATTTTCTGCCCAGCAGCCCGCCATTGGGCAGATTCCGGCTTGTTTCCAAGCACCTCGCACACCTCAGCCAGCCTCCTGATTGTCTCAAAGTGAGTTTTTTGGAGCTGATATGCTGCGAGATACTCGCGCCTCGCCGCGTTGAAGTCGGCCATGTTCTTCTGCTGCGCCCTGCCCATGATGAAGTGCGCGTCGGCGTTTTTGGGGTCTTGTTTGAGCAGCGAGTTTATCGTTCTAGTGACTGGGACCAGGTCCTTGCTTTCCGTGGCTTGGGATATATGCAGGACACGGCACAGCTCCCAGACCGCCCTTCGATAGTTGCCCTCCTGCATATACGATTGGGCTACTAGCCTGCCGAGAGTGATGTCGCCCCAGTGTCTGGCCTCTGCCTGTTTGAAACACGCCCGAGCCTCCTGCGGTCGGCGCTGGTCCAAATACACCCTGCCCAAATAGATCACAGCGTCGCGCTCCTTTGGAAACCGGGCAACTAGCCGCTCCATCTGTCTGAGAATCCGCTTCGGATCGCCCCTGCTTGTTCTCATCAGGTCTTGCATGTACATCTGCACGAGCGGCCTGATCGCTTGCGACCACGTGCTGTAGTAAACAAGGGCTTCCTCAAGGCCCTGTATCGCCATCGTCGTGTCCCCCAGACCAGCGTGGGCCAACGCCCTGCGCAGCAGCATGTTGTTGTCCATGTAGAAATGCTCGGCCTGGTCAACGACGTCTATGACCTTCTGGCGCAGTCCGTTTCGCGTGCTTTTGGACAGGTCCTTGTCGAGCTTCTCCTGTAGGCTGCTAACGTGCGCGAGGTATAGCCAAACCTGTCCGTCGCCGAGCGTTACCCTCTTGGCTGTCACGAAAAACTTCTCAGCCCGTCGAAGAACCGTCAAAGCCATCGTCAGAGGCTTTTTTCGCTTGCTGGCCGCCTCGGCCATTTTGACGGCCTGATTCATATTGCGCTTGCCCCACTCGAGATTCACCTGCGTTAGAAATGGACGCATGGCCGTTTGGCAAAGCCATAACGTCAGCACTATTGCCGCTGCCTGGACGAGCCTTTTCACCGTCGCTTCCTCTCCCTCGGGACAAATATCTCTGCTCGGGCCACCTACGACCCCTCCTGCCTAATGAGTCTCCCAATACCTATCCCCACGTAGCCGCAGACCATCAGGGCAAACAATGCGAAGACGGCAAACGCCGTCAGGGCCGGGACGCTGTCCGTTTTAGCCAGAAACGCCTCCGCCACAACCATCGCACCGGCCGCGGGAATGGCCCGAAGCCAACTGACCGTCCCATTTCGTCTGAACGACGCCAGGATGACCAGGCACGCGCCGATGGCCCAGGGAAGAGCCTCGCCGTAGGTCATGTTGATGCGGGGCGGCTCGGACCAGAGGACTGGTATGGCGAGCAGGCCGCCCAGAACGAACACTCCGGACACGAATGGACCGTAGTCAGTCTCATTGAACAGGCCTCCCTTGACCGACGAGGCGCTCACATCGAACGAGGACCTCGGCGTCCGAGCCACCGCGACTGCCATCGCAATGACGAATATCCCAATCACGGCCGATGGCACGATGTGCAGTGGGAACATGAACGCGCAGTGCCCCGCTAACGCCAGAAAGGAACACAGGAAACCGATGAGTAGGGCGACACGGCGCTGCTCAATGAGGCCCTGCGCCTCGTCCAGCTCCCGCATCAGTTTCTTGGATTTGATCAGCTCGCGGACCACAAACCAGGTGAACGAGCCGATGAGCCAGAACATCGCAAATAGGCCGAGAAAGCCGAGCTCCGAGGCCACCTGCACGTATTCGTTGTGGGCCTGATTGGCCTTCTCCCAGCGCCCGATGAACTCGGTCTCCCGGGCCGCATCACCGCGATACTCGAGGTAGTAGTACTTGAAGTTGCCAAGCCCCAGGCCGACAAGAAAGTGGTCGGAGACCATTCTCTTGCCCGAAGCCCATTCCACGTATCTCGTGTTAGTTCTGAGGCTGAGAACGCTCTTGAGGTTGGCGATTCTGTTGTAGATGAAGGGGTTGATCGCGGTGTAAGATGCGATGAACGCGATGATGATAACAGTGCCGATCATGATGATGCGCTTCTCGGCCCGGGAGAATCTGCTTGCCCAGAACATTAGGCCCAGGAAAATGGCAACCGCGAACACTCCAGCGATGAGGGCTCCCCTGGTGCAGGCTGATAACAGGCCGCCAAAAAGCGCCACCGCCCCAACTAAGCCATAGATTCTTACCTCCTTGCGCCGGGCGAAGAAGAATATGCCGAGCAGGATGGGCAGGGCGGCCACGAGATACCCGGACACCGTGTTCGGGTTGTCGATGAACCCCGAGGAAACTGTCCTGCCGGCGTACTCCGCTTTTCTTGGCACGAAGAGTGGATCGAGGTTGTAATACTGAAGCATGCAATATCCGCCCATGAAGCTGGCCGCTATCGCAATGAGTCCGAGGCAGGCCAAAATGCGCCTGTAGTTGTTCTTGAGCACGTCATAAAGAATGAGGCAAGTTGAGATGCCCACGAGGACCGAGAGCATCGTGTCCCAGAAGTAGAAGTAGCTCGCCACGTTTATGAGCGATAGCAAACAGGCTATCACTAGCATGGCCATCGGGGCCGCCACGGGGAAACGCTTCAGGACCCCCAACCAGCCTCCCGCACCTGACGGCCGGCGCAAAATGGGGAACTTGCCCGCCTCGATGAACTTGACGAGCCAGGTCCCTATGATGAGGATGCCAAGGACCTGCAATGCGGTCTCCTTGGGCTGACGGAAGGCGACGCTTGCGTCCATGTGCTTGTGGTACACAAAAGGCGTAACACATAGCATCGACGTGAACAATGCGAATATCAATCGGTCGCAGAACTGACCGACCGCCGAAACATCGCTCGCAGCTCGCTCTTCCTTCATCTCCTCACAGCTCTCGCCTTGACCACTAAGTCCACATCCAAAAAAAGCTCACAATGCGTTACGCAGTGTGCCCATCCCCGAAAGGGTTTTTGTATGACGTAACGCTACGACAATACCCCTTATCTAGCAACAGTCTGTCCGCCTCGTCAAACCAGCGCCTCAATTTAAGGAGGCTGTCCAATAAGTCGGGTCTGAGGTTGTGTAGGGGCGGGGCTTGTCTCCGCCCATCTATATACTCGGGCAGACACAAGGCCTGCCCCTACATGTGGCATACCCCGCGACCTTGCGTTCGCCTGCTTTACACTGCCGGGCAATTCGAGCACTATACAATCGCCGATTAAGTATATGAGCCTCATTGGGGAAGCACAGGAATGATAGACAGCATCGTGAGCATTTACAGGCACAGGGCGCTCGTCCAGGCTCTCGTGTCGAGGGAGCTGAAGGCAAGGTATCGAAGCTCCCTGCTTGGATTGCTATGGTCCTTCATAAATCCCCTCCTTCTCATGGCCGTCTATGCGACCGTCTTCATGGTCTTCTTGCGATTTGGAATGCCGAAATACGCGTCGTTCCTACTCTCGGGGCTTCTGCCCTGGATATGGTTCTCCAGCTCCATTAACGATGCGACACTGTCGATCGTCTCGGGAGGCAACCTCATCAAGAAGGTCATGTTTCCCGCCGAGGTCCTGCCGCTTGTCTCCGTATTTACGAATCTCGTTCACTACCTGTTGAGTCTCGCCGTACTCATCCCTTTCGTGGTGATCTATGGCGCCCCAAAACCGGAACAGATTCTGGGCTCTGCACTAGCCGATTCTGCCCCCTCAAACCCCGCCTGGCTCGTCGCATCATTCATCCTCGTAATGATCATCCAGCTTGTATTCACTTACGGCCTTGCGCTCGGCCTCTCCGCGCTCACGGTTCACCTGAGGGATATCCAGCACATCGTGCTCAACCTGACGACGCTGTGGTTCTTCGGCTCGCCGATTATCTACCCGGTGACGCAGCTGAGCTCGACCAAGATTCCCGCGATCCTTAAGCATCTAGCGGTTGATTACAATCCGGTAGCCTACTTGATAGTCGCTCATCACAAGATATTCCTATGCCGAATCGCGCCTAGTTTCACGCTGCTAATGGCGATGCTGGGCGCTGCGATTGTTGTGCTCTATCTCGGCTATCTTGTGTTTGACAAGTTCCGCGATTCGTTTGCCGAGGAGGTGTGATGCAACCTGCCGTTGAGCTAACGCATGTGTCCAAGCTATTCAGGCGATTCGCGCGGCTGAGGCAGCTTAAGACTCTCAAGGGAGCAATGGTGCGAGACCTGTGGCGGAGGCCCAAGATGCCCGCAACGACCAAGTTCATTGTCGCCCTCAAGGATGTCTCCTTGTCGGTTGCCCCAGGCGTAACGGCCGGCATAATCGGCCTGAACGCCTCGGGCAAGAGCACTCTGCTCCGCGTGATTGCGGGCATAACAAAACCCACCAGCGGCTCGGTCGTCGTCTCTGGGAAAGTCTCGACGCTCCTTGAGGTCGGTGCGGGCTTCCACCCCGAGATAAGCGGCCGGGAGAACATCTATATCAACGGCGCCATCCTGGGCCTGCCCAAACGCCAAATACGTGAGCGATTCGACGAGATAGTCCGGTTCGCCGAGCTTGAGGAGTTCATCGACTATCCCGTCAAGACATATTCCAGCGGGATGTTCATGCGGCTTGGGTTCTCGATTGCGGTCAACGTGGACCCCGACATACTGCTGATAGACGAGGTCCTTGCGGTGGGCGATGCGGTATTTGCACAGAAGTGCTACGAGAAACTCTACGACTACAAGCGCCGAGGCAAGACGATCGTAATGGTTTCGCACGATTTGGGCGCGATAAGGCGCCTGTGCGAGGAGGTTGCGTGGTTGCACCATGGGGCGTTGATGGAGTACGGGGAGGCTGAGCATGTCATAGGCAAGTATATGCAGGAGGTAACCCACGGCGAGCTGAAGCGTTATGCCGAGCAGCACAAGATGAGCCTCGAGACGATGGCCGCCACCAAGAGTGAGAGACGAACGGCGCCGCCGGGCGAGAAGCTCCCCTACAAGGCGGTTGCCCCAGCAAAGCCAGTGCAGCCGGCGAAGAGGTGGGGCACGCGCGAGATTGAGATAACCTCCGTCGTGATGCGAAATCAGGATGGCGAAGAGCGGTACGTCTTTGCCTGCGGCGAGACCGTCTTCATCGAGATCGCATTCGAGTCGCGAAAGCGGATAGACAGGCCCGTCTTCGGCATCGGCATATTCAGGACGGATGGGGTGTGGTGCTACGGGACAAACACCATGATTGATGGCGTCAGCGTTGAGAGTGTCGATGGGAAGGGCAAGATTGCCATGAAACTTAATTCTCTTTCGCTCCTCTCTGCATCATACTATCTCGATGTCGCCGCTCACGCAGAAAACGACCACCCATACGACTATCTCAACCGTCTCTTCACGTTCGCGGTCAGGTCAGACCGGCCAGAGATGGGTCTTTTCAGGCCTGAACATGAGTGGATAGTTGACGTTCCAACGCCGGATGAGCCCAGCAAATGACCTCCGAGGGCAAGAGCGCCTCGATCATAATCGTTGGGAACGAGATACTCTGCGGTCGGACAGCGGACACCAACTCGCACTGGATTGCGAGGCGGTTTTATCAAATGGGTATCTGCGTCAAGAGTATCGTTACGATTCCGGACGTTGAGGAGGAGATAGTTCGCGCGGTTCAGAGCTTGGCGCCGAGACATGACTACGTGGTTGTTGCGGGTGGGATAGGTCCCACTCCTGACGATGTTACCAGGCAGGCGATGGCCACAGCATTTGCTCGAAAGCTCGTCCCCGACCGAGAGGCTGAGCGGGCCATAAGGGAGCGGTGCGAGGGGGCAATCAACGAGTACAAGCTTGAGATGGCGCGGCTTCCGGAAGGCTCACAGCTAATACCAAACCTAACCTTGGCAGCGCCCGGTTTCAGGCTTGAGAACGTCTTTGTATTCCCGGGCGTGCCCCAGCTAGTGCGAGTGTTGTTCGAGCAAATTGTCCCGCTGCTAGAGAAGTGTGTGGTCTATGAGAGAGAGATTCCCGCGAATCTTCCCGAGTCAGAGTTCGCACACATCCTGTATTCGCTGGCCGACCGTCCCGGCGTCTCAGTCGGTTCCTACCCGACGCTGCACGACGACGGCCGGTGGACGGTTACGATAGTCGTGTCGGGCTTTGACAGCGATGCGGTTGAGGAAGTCGCAGGCCAGCTCGAAGCACAGCTTGGCCAATTACAGAGGAGCAAACATATCCATGAATCCAGTTGACAAGATAATAGCGCTCGCGCTCGAGGAGGACGCGAGCCTCAACGACGTAACAAGCAAGGCCGTCGTTCCACCCACACTTCGCGTCAAGGCGAGGATAACCGCGCGGCAGAGGCTAGTTGTTTCAGGGTCCTCGGCGGCCTTGCGAGTCTTTGAGATGATTGACCCGGCTGTCTCTGCCCAATTGAAGGTTGACGACGGGGCCGAGGTTCTGGCCGGTGATGTCATCGCCAACGTTCTAGGCCCTGCAAGGAGTATTCTGGCCGGCGAGAGGGTCGCTCTAAACCTGCTTCAGCAACTCTGTGGCGTCGCGACGCTCACCCAAAACTTCTGCAACGCCATCAAGGGCACGTCCGCCAAGATCGTCGATACAAGAAAAACGCTGCCCGGCATCAGAGCGCTTCAGAAACAGGCCGTCGTTGACGGCGGCGGCGCCAATCACAGGATGTCGCTCGCAGATGGCGTGCTCATCAAGGACAACCACATCGCCGCCGTTGGCTCCATCTCTCAGGCCATCCAACTAGCGAGGCGCGGGGCGCATCACCTGCTCAAGATCGAGGTAGAAGTTGAGACCTTGGACGGAGTCCGGGAGGCGCTCGGGGCGGGTGCGGATGTGGTGATGTTGGACAACATGCCACCTGATATGATTGCCGCCGCGGTCAAGCTAGTCGATGGCCGTGCGGTGGTTGAGGCCTCGGGCGGCATCTCGCTTGATAACGTCCTTGAGGTAGCAAAGACAGGTGTTGACCTCATATCGGTGGGGTGCCTGACCCACTCGGCGCCGGCCTGCGATATCTCGGTAGATTTCGTGCGGCCCTAGCTCATGCCTGATCGTTATCCTGTATCTCGCAAGTCGCCCGTGAAGAGGCAAACCTCGGGCAGTCTCGAAGCGCCCGAGAGCACCGTTTAGCGGCAATAACATCCCTGTGAGAGGATTCCATTTATGACGCCAACGCCGCGAGACCGAGCATGGCTGTGGTGGTGCGTGGCCGCAGCGTCCGTGCTTTCGCTCTATGCCTCAGTCCCCTACGTCAGGGAGATGCAGGTCCTGCTCAGGAGCCAACTTCAGGACTACTTCGACATCATCTTTAGGGCAACAATAGCGCTCCTGGGGGCGGCACTGCTCATTTCCGGAGTTTGGCTTGAGCTCAAAAGGGCGCGCTCAAACCGAGCGGCTGCCGACCGGCAGTTTTCAGTCGTCAGGCTAGTCCTCAAAAAAGCTGCCCAGGTCGCCATCTGCGTCGCGCTATACTACTTCGGCCTCTCCGAGGCGATCGCAACGAATCCCGCCCAGGGTGTGCGGATTATCGAGTTCGTGCACCTGTTCCAGTTCACCCTCGTAACTCTGCTTGTCCTCAAGGCAGTCGCAACCTCCATCAAAGGCCGTGCTAGCTACATCGTGGCGTTCCTTGTGATGTGCCTGGTTGGCCTCGGCGATGAGGCAATCCAGGGCTACATAGCGCGCCGCGTGGGCGAGCTACGGGACGTCCAAATCAACGCCATCGTCGCCGCACTTGCCCTGCTCGCCGTATGGCTCATCTTCTCGCCTCGCGTGCTCTCGGCAAGGTCCGCACATGACCACAAAGCGCTGGTCCTCTCCCTGATGGGTCTTGCTGTAATCGGAAGCGCAGCGTTCATCCTGAGTTTTCACATTGGCTACAGGATCGAGGACGCACGGTGCGGTGTGTTTTACTCGCTCTATCCCAAAGAAGAGCTACTCAATCGAAGCAAGAATGCGAGACTTGGCCCACGGCTGCCCCCAGGCGGGTCGCTGGCCTCGGCCAGGATAAGGGGGTTCTGGGCGCCGGAGGATTTCTACGAGACCGAGGCTTTTAGGCACCTAGCGGAGCGGGACAAGCTCGAGCGACAGGTCCGGCACTGGGAAGCCTTCTGCGAGGAGAGGATACGGCGCATATATTACGCCCCGTTCGCTGATCTGGGCGAGTGGGCCGGCTGGACAGCGGAGCGTATGCGAAAGGAGTTCGGAGACTACAACATCTCCCATTTCGTCAGCTACCACTATGACCTGGTTTTCCGCGGCTGGAGGCGGTGGCATGTCCTTGCTGTGTCGTTCGCCGCTTGCACCGTCCTGCTCGTTTTGGGCATAGTCTCCAAGTGGCAGAGGGGATAACATGCAGATATTCGAGATAATAGAACGCTGGCCAAAACAGGCCGACCCGCTCGTGGTTACAATCGGCAACTTCGACGGCGTGCACATCGGCCACCAAGGTCTGCTGCGCGCCGTAGTCGAGACGGCTAACAGGTTGGGCGCCCTGCCTGGGGCAATCACTTTTGTCCCTCATCCTCTCAAGGTGCTTCTTGAGAATCCTGACATCAAGCTCCTAACCACGCTCAAGGACAGAGCAGCTCTGATTGCCCAAAGCGGCATCAAGATGCTCTTTAGGTTGAAGTTCGACCACTCCCTGGCCAAGACAAGCGCGCGAGATTTCGTAACAAGAATCCTTCACGAACGCCTGCACATAGCAGCCCTCGTCATCGGCCCCGGCTACACCTTAGGTCGCGACAAAGAGGGCAACGTCCGTTTTCTAAAAAAGGTCGGCGCCGAATTTGCCATAGAAATCCTTCGAGTCCCACCTCAGCAGATAGATGGGGTCGTCGTGAGCAGCACCAAGATAAGGGAGTGCCTCCTCAACGGGGACATCGGCCTGGCCAACAGGCTGCTCGGTCGTCCCTATTCGATAACGGGCACTGTTACTAAATGCGCCGGCAGAGGCCTTGGACTAGGCTTCCCAACCGCCAATATCATCGGCGTTGAGGTGCTTCTGCCTCAGAACGGAGTGTACATAACACAGTCTCAAATCGGTGGACGAATCCTCAACTCCGTGACGAACATCGGACATCACCCCACGTTCTTCTCGGAAGCCACATCGGTCGAGAGCCATATAATCGATCACAGAGCTGACCTCTACGGGGAGGTCGTCAAAACAGCCTTTCTAAGCAGAATAAGGCCAGAGCACCGGTTCGCCTCAAGGGAAGAACTCATAAGGCAGATATGTTACGACATCGACTTCGCCCGTGATTTCTTCCGCCTCATGCACAAAGCCCCGGGCGGAGTGTCTCCGCTCCCGTAGGTGCCCACAGCGCAGCCATGTAGGGGCGGTTCACGAACCGCCCTTCGCCGTTACGGTGCCCCGATCGGACTAGACCAGGGCGATTCGTGAATCGCCCCTACGAAGGCACAATTTACAGCGTAAGGGAGCGAAGGCGCTCCGCCGAGACTACATAAATGTGAACGAGGCGCTCGAGATGTCGGTGATCATGTTGAAAGTGCCCTGCTCGAATATCGCCGTCATCCAGGTGTATTGCCCAGTCGCGAAGTCCTCTGGGAACTCGTATATGAGCACCAACACAGTCGGCATCATCGTCCCAGACGGAAGCATCCCGCTCATAAACGGC
>DATLAJ010000111.1 GCA_035527515.1 bacterium | reverse complement strand
GATTGTAGTTATCGGCTATTTCCTTTCGGTAGCCATAACTATATCCATGGTTCTCAAAGTCCGCCCAGTCTTCGCCCGTGAAGTCGTCCCCGGAGCCGCGTGATCCACTACCTGTAACCTCAGTGCTAAAATTCCAAACATATGTATATGTGCCGTCTTCATATTCATATACAGTTATGCTTGACCCATCCTCGGCCTCATATATTTCTCCACCGTCGACACTTTTCTCGCCCGTGCTTGTGTAAGTCTTGCCGGCCACCTTGACCTTATTGCCCTTTGCAGCACAAGGAAGGTTTCGGGGCCCTCGGTACAAAGGATGATACATTCCCATCGGGGTACCAGCGACATCGCCACCAATTGAGTCGGCGAGCAGGCCGAACGGGTCGGTGAAGTTGGCGGGGGAGTTGTGGCAGTAGGCGTAGAGGGAGGAAAGGGAGAAGATGGGGTCGCGGGAGAAGAAGCGCCCGAGGGACTGGTTGTAGTAGCGGGCACGATAGAAGGCGGAGAGCCTCCGCTCCCTTACCCTGGGCTGAGGGGAGCTCGGAACGTGCGAGCCGACCCAGTTTGTTCGCCGCTGAAAGCAGCTATCCGAGTGCCGTTGGCACCCGGTGAAGCGATACATGCAATCCACCTGGCCAGAGTGATACGTCCCGGTCGGTTGGCCAAAGGCGTCGTAGCTATACGTGGTTTTGAGGTTCTCGCTAGCGTCCATGATGTTGATTATGGAGCCGAGGCGGTCCTTCATCAGTTGGGCGTGTCGTCCCTCGTTGTCAAAGATTCCAGCAAACGCTTCGCAGCAGCACGTTGATATTCCTGGCCTACTGATGAGCCGGCCTCCAAGTATCGCTTACACTCGTCTTGGGCAAGGCCCTTGCTGATTAGCTCCTTCACAAGCCGCAGATCATACCCGCCGTATTTCAGGAAGCCCTTCGGCGCATCTGCGTCATAAGAACGCTTAAGCCACAGCAGCGCAGAGTCGACGTCTCCTTCTGCGAGAGCAATCACGCCAAGCCCAGTCGCACACTCGTTCCGTCTAACCTTCAACCAGGCATAGCCCTCGCACACAGAATACATTCGCTCGATTTTCGGCCAGGCATCTGAGTAATACTGGTATGCCTCTCGCCTGTCCCCTCTTGCCAAGCGCAGGTCTCCCAACTCCACGTCGCACTTCACGGATAGATAGAGCTCAGTGCACTCAGACCCCTCAGCATCCTCGACGTCGCACAGCGATTTGGTCGTCTCAATTGCCTGATCAGTCCTATTCTGCGCCTTCTGGAACCAACGGAGCTGATGCAGGATACTTGAGTCCTTAGGATATAGCTGGGCCGCTGCTCTCGATAGTCGAAGTCCCTGAGAAAACTCACCCTTCGGACGGAGCACGTTCGCTACGTTGTAGTACTTTAGCGCTTTTGCCGCATTGCTTTGGCTCGGCATTGCCAAGACCAACCGTATCAGCTCATCGCAAAACCAGACATCTCTAATGACATACAAAGAGATAGTAAAACACACTTCAGCGTCCTGTGGGTCCAGCTCAAAACATTTGCTCGCAGCCTGCACGGCAACAGTAAGCCAGTGCCTGCGCTGGTCGCTCTCCGCAGGATAGCGATTCGCCAAATGGCAGCAAGCACGAAACAGGTTGTAGCTGTCGAGCCAGGATGTTGACAATACCTTGCCATCTGCATACCGCTCACCGACATAGGCCACCACGTCCGCCTCCGGAAACAGGGCTGTCTCTCCTGTATCCAACATCGTTCGGTCGAAGTAGAACTCACTGGCGTGACCTAGCGCCCTTAAGTGGCTCGTGTCAACAGGCGACTCCTCCGCAGCTGCTAACGCGCAAGGTGCCACCCCTGACAAAACCACCACAACCAGGCAACTCACAACGAGCAACCCCAAAACAGACTGCCTCATAACCATTTCAGCATCATCCTCTCCTTCTTTCTAGCTTCAGCCCAATCTCACGAACATATTTAATCTACCGAACTTTCCGGAACATAGCAAACATGTTATCTGCACGGCCTTTACTAGATGGAGCCGAGCCGGTCCTTCATCAGGTAGTAGGTGTCGCTCGCTGTCCTCGATACGCCAGTCGAGCTGCCTCGCACAGTCATCGACAGCGGCTCATCCACCCACGGCCCGTGCGTGTATTCTTTATTCACCGTTGACCAGTCCGAGTTATACTCCTGAATGACGTCGTTTCTATCGTAGAAGAACTTGCGCGTGCCGGACGAGTCTGTCAAGCTGAGTCGTTTGCCGTCTGGACCGTAGGTCATTGGCGGAGAGCCTCCGCTCCCGTAACCTGCGCCGAGGCTGCGCTTTGGCCGGGAGTTGAGGCGAGCTCGGCTGACACGCGCGCTCGCCAAGCGCAACTTTTATCGCAGCTTCTCACATTTCCGATGTGCGATTCTATTCAGCAACAAGACAAACAATCCGAATACGCAACCTTTCAAGACAGTTTTCAGCACACCTTGCCAGTTCTCGACCCAAGACTTGAAAGGAAGTTGGACCTCCATCCAGAACGCGGACTCAAAGGGACTTACACCGCTGGGCCACCTCGTTCCCAAGAGGAGCACAATGAACAGCAACGAGATCGAACACAACACTGTATACCATCTTCTCTGGCCTCTTGACTGCAGGTTCATGCGCCGCTTGAGCAAGTACATGAAGCCAAACCACATCCCAAACGCGAAAATGCCAGCGTACGGGCGCCACCAAACTTCTGTCATCTGCGTTTCCATTTCAATAGGATCCTCGAGTTAACTAGGGAGCCGGGATATTCTGCGCATCAAAAGTCACAGACATCTCGGTCCCGCCACTCCCCCCCCCACCGAATGTTTCGCTGCATTTATTCTTACATCTTGTCTCTGCCCCGTTTGCCTTGTTGACTTCCGCCTTATACATGCGGTCGGCCTTCAGACGGATTCTGTCCGCCCCTCGGTGGTAGTCACCAGCTCCATAACAATCGCCCACATCAACGCCTTATTCATTTTCTTTCCTTTTCGCTCTATTGCCATCAGTTCCTAATGTCTGTGGGGCCTCAATAAAAAATGTAAAGCTAGTAAATGCCTGTACCACACTCCGCGATGTATGTCAAGTCAAAAACGTATATCAAGCGCGTTTTTTTGGCCAGCATGATATTTAGAGTCGATATCATGTCCTGACCCATCATCGGGGCCCAGAATGTAAAGGCGGAGAGCCTCTGCTCCCGACCCAGTGTCTGCGCACCCATAGCTTCTTTTACCGGCGAACGAACTCGGTCGGCTCGCACCGAAACGGAGCTCCCCTTCACAGCCCAAGCCACGCCCACCAAAGACATACGTGTGCGGTTGCCACCTCCGGTCCACAAGGTAAGGGAGCGGAGGCTCTCCGCCCGAGTGCCGTGGGCACCCAGACACTGGGTCGGGAGCGCTTGTCAGCTCAGATCGCGCATGTATTCGTGGTAGAGCTTTGCGTATTCGCCGCCCAGGGCGAGTAGCTCTTGGTGAGTGCCTCGCTCCTTAATCGTGCCGTCGCCGACGACGAGGACCAGGTCCGCGTAACGAACCGTAGAGAGGCGATGCGCGACGACGAAGGACGTGCGGTCGCGCATCAGTCTGCCCATGGCCTCCTGTAGTCTCTGCTCGATCATAGTGTCAACGGACGATGTGGCCTCGTCCAGGATGAGAATCCTGGGGTCGGCGATGAAGGCTCGGGTGAAGCAGATGAGCTGGCGCTCGCCCTGTGAGAGGCCCGCGCCTCGCTCATGGACTTGCGTTTGATAGCCGTCCGAGAGCTTCATTATGCAGTCGTGGGCGCCGAGAGCTTTCGCCGCCTCAACGACTTGCTGTTCCGAGACGTTGGGATTCGCGAACCTGAGATTCTTCATGACTGTCCCGGTAAAAAGGAAGCTCTCCTGAAGCACGATACCCATTTGCTCGTGCAGCGAATCGAGCGTGACATCCTTTACATCGTGGCCATCGATCGTGACACTACCTCGCTGCGCCTCATAGAACCTGGGTATAAGAGACACGGTGGAGCTCTTACCCCCGCCAGTCGGCCCGACGAGGGCGATTGTCTGGCCAGCCTCGGCCTTGAACGAGATGTCCTTCAGGACCCACTCGCGCTTGCCATTCACGTCGTAGCTGAAATGGACATCCTTGAACTCGACCCTGCCCTTGATTTCCGGGATCGGTTTGGCGTTGTCGCGGTCTTTGATTTCCGGCTCCGCATCAAGCAGCTGGAATATCCGCTCCGCCGCCGCCGTTGCCGCAAGGGCATTGTTGTAAAGATAGGTCAGACCCTCAAGCGGCCAGAAGAACATGCCCAGATAAAGCATAAACTCCGGAAGCACTCCGATCGTCAGGTCGCCGCGGACGACAAGGCCTGCCCCGTAAAGCAGGATAATGCCCGTAGCCGTCGCAAACATCATGTCGATGAACGGGAAGTATGTGTTCCACACCCTCGAGGCGCCCATCATGTTACGGATATATCTATCGTTAAGCCTGCGGAAGGTCAGAGCGTTTCTCCTCTCCCGCATGAACGCCTGAACAACCCGCACGCCATTGATATTCTCGGCGAGGTTCGCCGTGATGCGCGAGATGCTCTCCCTAGTCCTTCGGTAAGCGACCAGGCCATATTTGTGGAACAAGATGCTTGCGACCGCAAGTGGAGGCATTGTCACGACAATGGCAAGGAACAGTCTCGGGCTGCTGAGGCACATGAGTACTGTGACCCCGGTGAGGCGCAGGATGCAGCTGCTGAACTCCACAAGGCCCCACGTAACGATCTCTTCGAGCGATTCGATGTCCCTATCGGCCCTTGCGATTATCCTTCCCGCTTTGGTCTTGTCGAAGTATTTCATCGACAGTTCCTGAACGTGGGTGAATACAGCGTTTCGCAGGTCGTTCAGCACTCTCTGCCCTCTCGAAGAGCCAATCCTTATCTGGCACAGCGCAAGCAGCCATCTGGCAAGCGAGGTCAACGCGTAAAGCGCTGCGATCAGCCCCAGGCCAGCGATATCTCCTTTGACGATGTGGTCGTCGATGCCGATCCTGACCAGCCTTGGCCCGATCAGTGCGCAGGAAACCCACAGCAGCTCCATCACCAAGACTAGAGCGATCGCCCACTTGTATGGCGCGAGATACGTCAACATCCGTCTGATAACTTTCTTTGAGAGTGGCGCGCGGGCTAGCTCCTCTTGCAGCGCCACATCATCTATCGCTGTGGTCATCCGATCACATCCTCTGCGACCCTGTCGTTCAGGCTCTGCCCCTCGTAGATAGTTCGGTAAATGCCATCAGTCTGCAGCAGCCCCTCATGCGTCCCTGTCTGCACTATCTTGCCCTCATCGAGCACAATGATTTTGTCTGCGTGCTGCACAGTCGAGATGCGCTGAGAGATGATGAAGGTCGTCTTCTCCTTTGAAAGACGTCTAAGCGCCTCGTGTATTCCGCGTTCGGTATAGGAGTCAACGCTTGCTGTCGCGTCATCGAGCACCAACAGCCGAGGGTTGGAGACTACAGCCCTGGCTATTGAGATGCGCTGTTTCTGACCACCGCTGAGCGTGACGCCGCGCTCGCCGATTACTGTGTCATAGCCATAATCAAGACCCTCGATAAACCTATGCGCACCCGCAGCCTTCGCATATCTCACGATGTCTTCACTCGACGCCTCGGGACATCCGTAGCGAATGTTGTCTGCCACAGAGGCAGAGAAAAGAAACGTGTCCTGAAACACGATGCCAACCTGACTTCTCAACGAGTCGAGAGTCACTTCTGTTACGTCTTGACCATCGATCAGGACACGGCCCTCGTCCGGATCATGAAAGCGAGCTAGAAGTGAGATCAGCGAGCTCTTGCCGCAGCCCGTTCTGCCGACGACGGCGACGGTTTCTCCCGCCCCGACCTTGAAGCTCACCTCGCTGAGCACCTTCTGTTCTCCGAGTTTGAGCGACACATTGTCGAAGACGACGTGCCCTGGTCCCCTAGCGAGAGGTCCCGCGCCATCCGCGTCCGCTATCCCCTCGTCTTCATCCAGCAGCTTGAATATCTTCTCAGCGCTCGCTGAAGCCTGCTGCGTAAAATCAACCATACGGCCGACGGCCCTCATGCGATCCGCTATGTTATTGAGATAAAGCAGACAGGCGGCAATGGCGCCCAGAGAGACCGCTCCTTTCATGACAAGAACACCGCCGAAGAAAAGCGTCAACGGAATGCTCAATCTGAAAATGAACATGGCGAATGGAACGTTATCTCCCCAGACAGTGATCACGTTGATCATCTGTTGCATGAATACCTGAGCTCTGCTCCCGAATTTGCAGATCTCCCGTTTCTCTTGCCCGAATGCGCGGACGACCCTTGCCCCGGCGATGTTCTCTTGAAGAACGGTTGTGACCTCGTCGTACTTGTCACTGGCGTCCATGAACATTGGACGTATCTTCCCCGCGAATTTGGCCATCAGGATAACGGTCGGAATAACCATGGAAAGCGATGCGACACCCAGCCTGTAATCCCACGTCAAGATGACGATCGACGCGCCGATCATGTAGAATACAATCTCTGGGCCCATGAAGACCGTTGTCGCAAGAAACATCCTGATCTTGTCAATGTCGCGTGTGGACCTTGCGATCAGCTCGCCGGACGACGTGTTACCATGATACTCAAGCGACATCCGCTGCACCTTCTCGTACACCTTACATCTCAGGTCCGAGATGACCCCGTGAACGAGCGCGGTCTGAATCAGTCCTCGGCGGAACCGAAACAGGTCCCGCAATAGCGAGGCGCCGATGTAAAGCAGGACGTAACACAGCGTAAGCGGTATGACTTGCGCCTCATCCACCCCTGCCCGGACCATTCGAGTAACGTGGTTAATGGCCCACGCAACCACGACCGGTCTCAATAGGTCAAATCCCAGACCGCCGTAGAGCAGAACATAGAGCAGCACAGCCTTCCGCTTGTAAGGCTTAATGTGCTTCAAAAGCCGCCAGATGACCCTTAGTGACGGCTTTCTATCCTCAGCCAATTGAACATCATCTCCGTTTCCCAGTAGCGTTAAAAATGAAAAACCCTGAACTCGTGAGAGTCCAGGGTTTTAAGGAGGAGAAATTGAATTTTCTACCAATCAATAAAATCCCCGGGCCCTCCCCGGCATGCAATGTCGCTTGGAACCGGCACGTTCGCCCGATTCTGCGCATAACACCCCACGGCGCAGACGCCCGCCAAGATTGTGGGACGCTTCCTATCCACAGTAATCAGCCCTCCAAGCGCTCAATGAAGCAAAAGTATGAGATATCAAACCATCAATATAACAAGGCTTGACCCACTTTGTCAAGTATTTTTTGCGGACTTTTTTTCACCGCTAGAGAAAAGCTCGTGTCCCTCAGCTGAACCACCACCAGAAGCCCCTTACCAGGCTGTAAAGCATACGCGCTCAGGATGCACACCCGCCCCTGGCACACCGCGACCGATCCGATCTTCTGAACCTCAACCCAACATCTCAGTGACTATTGCCTCGGCCGCCGCCCGGGGGTTCTTGGCTCTAGTGATCGGTCTGCCAACGACGAGGAAGTCCGCGCCGAGCTCGACAGCCCGGGCAGGTGTGATGGTTCTCTTCTGGTCGTCCTGGCCACCGGCGGGTCTGATCCCCGGCACTAGCACCTTAAGCTCTGTCCCAAACTCCCTCTTCAATGCCTCGAGCTCGCGCCCGGAAGCAACAACGCCGTCGAGTCCTGCTTCCCTGGCAAGTCCGGCGAGGTGGATGACCTGCTCTTCAAGCGATCGCCGACATGAAAGCTCTTCGGAAAGGGCACGTTGGTCCAGGCTTGTGAGGAGCGTTACTCCCATCAGAAGCGGCCTGTGAGGCTTGTCGTCCCAGACCTCTCTCACGTTCCCCGCGGCCGCCTTCATCATCTCAAGGCCCCCAAGCGTATGCAGCGTCATGAGCCGAACGCCCATTTCGGCCAGGTTCACGGAAGCTTTTGCGATGACGGAAGGAATATCGTGAAATTTCAGGTCCAAAAACACGTTCAGTCCATTCGACACCAGCGTATCCACGATCGTGACGCCAGCGAGTGTGAAAAGTGCGCTTCCTATCTTGAATGACGAGACGATTCCCGAGAGCTCATCAACGATTGATAGAGCGTCATCCGCAGAATCTGTGTCAAGCGCCACAAAGAGTTTTGATGCGTCCATGCCTCCCCCGGCTTCAATTCATTCACTAAGCGTCATCGCCGCCGGCCGAGGCCTCAGCCAGCAGGCCGTGATGTCTCATTTTCGTCCTAAGTTGTTTTCGACTTATTTTGAGGTACTTCGCGGTGTTGGTCTGATTCCAGCCGTTGGCCTCGAGCGCTCTCAGAATAATGCCCCTTTCTACCTCTCTGAAATCAATGCCGCCAGAAGGCATGTCACGGACCAAGTCATCCGAGCCCGAGGCGGACATAATTGACTGCCTTATGTTCTCTGGGACTATCCTGTCGGATGTGCACATGACGGCCGCCCTCTCCACAGCGTTCTCGAGCTCCCTGACGTTGCCGGGCCAGTCGTAGTTCACAAGCGCCCGCATCACCGCCGGGGCAAACAACGTGATGCTCTTGGAGTTCTCGTCGGCATACTTCTTGAGGAAATGCTTGGCCAGAAGCGGTATGTCCTCCTTCCTGGACCGAAGCGGAGGAACCTTAATCGTGATCACGTTCAGCCGGTAGTATAGGTCCTCTCGAAACTTGCCCTGACGAATCAAGTCTTCGAGGTCTTTTTGGGTTGATGCCTCAACCCGTATATCGACCTGGACGTCCGTAGAGCCTCCGATGCGCTGGAAACACCGCTCCTGAAGGACTCGCAGCAACTTCGCCTGCACGGAGAGACTTACTCCAGCGATCTCATCGAGAAAAAGCGTCCCGCCGTCCGCCAACTCGAACTTACCCTTGTCCCGACGATAGGCTCCCGTATATGAGCCTTTCTCATGGCCAAACAACTCATTCTCCAACAGCGTCTCCGGAATCGCCGTGCAGTTGACAGCGACGAATGGCGCGTTCTTTCGAATGCTCGTGTAGTGAAGCGCCCGAGCGATCAGCTCTTTTCCTGTGCCGCTCTCGCCGACTATGAGCATTGTGGCGCGGCTGTCTGCAACACGGCGGATGGTGTCGAAGACATCTTGCATCTCGGGAGCAGAGCCTATCATCCCAGCAAATTCGCACTCAGAAGCAGCCTCGAGCCTCGCTGGCGAGGTCAAGTCCCGTTCAGTCAGCGCGCGCTCGACTAGAACGAACATCTCGTTGTAGTCAACCGGTTTCGTCAGGTAGTCGTAGGCGCCCTGTTTCATCGCCTCAACTGCCATCTCAATGCTGCCATAGGCCGTCATCATTATGACCGGCAACTTGGGATGGATACTCTTGACCGCCCGTAAGAGGTCCATTCCGCTCTTGCCCGGCAACACGTAGTCCGAGATAAGCACATCAACATTATCTGCTTTGAGTCTTTTCAAAGCCTCCTCCGCAGAGAGACTCGTCAAAACGGTGTGCCCACGCTGCTTGAGCCGAGCGGCAAAGACTTTCAATATGTTGGCCTCGTCGTCAACAACCAAAACTGTTGCCACTGCAAACACTCCTCCTAAAGCAAGAGGCCGACTGGATTCTCGATAGTTAGCCCACTCTGATATTGTAAAACCAAAAACTCCGCCCACCCACAAGAACAGGAGAAAAGCAAATGGCTAATCGTTCTTCGTCCAATCCCTGACTAGGTTCTCCCTGCGTATGTCCGCAAACTCGTCATCTTCGTCCTCGCAAGCCGGCGCCTTGTCTGCCTCCGCATTGCGGTTCGAGGCTGGTTGTGGCCCTGCAGGCTGGTCTCGCGGCTCATCGTGATGCTCCTTGGGCCAAAACGATTCGGGCATGGACTTGCCTTCACCCATCTGCTTCTTTCCTTTCAAGGTGGCGAACTTCTCTAGCTTGTATAGCTCGCTATCTAACGCCAGGCGGTCTTTCTCAAGTTCCTTCTGTCTGGAAGTCAGCCTGCTGACGGCCCAAAGGATGAACACGATGACAACCGCAACGATCACAACGATGATCGGCCCGAGTGCCCTCGGATTCTCTCCCATGGATTGGATCCAATACTCCATGTCCCTTACCTCCTTCGCGACTTGCGAGCTGTCCAAATCTAACAGTGAGAGTGCGCCATAATCCGTCGCAAGTCAAGAGAGAGCAGGAGATGATGAGAAACGGGGACACGGGGCAGTCTCGGGAACCGGTAGTTGAATGCCAGGGCCATCTTCGTTAGATTCGAGCTATCTTACAACATCAAATATGGGAACAGACTCAAGCAAACAGCCGCAGATTGCAGGATGAACTTGACCAATACTAAGGCTTGGAGCAACTCAAGGATATTCCTTATCCTTCTTTTCTGCGCTCTGATAGTCAGAACGATATACCTCCTGTCCTCGCCCAACATCCCACAGTATCGATACTTCAACTTCGACGAGGCGGACTACGAGCTCATCGCAAAGAACCTCTTCGAGGGGAATGGCTATTGCTACCTCAGAGGGCATCCCACAGCTTTCAGGCCCCCGCTGTACCCGCTCGTGGTCGCCTCAGTCTATAAGGCCTCGGGGACGCGGAACCATGCGGCTGTCCGATGGGTTCAGGTGCTCTTAAGCTCCGCCACTGCCGGCCTTGTTTTCCTTCTCGGCTTGCTTGTCTTCGGGCGAGGCGCGGGCGTATGGGCGGGCGCAATCTTCGCACTGTATCCAACGATGCTCTACTACGTCCCAAAGCTCATGACCGAGACGCTCTTCATCGCCCTGCTCTACGCCTCGCTTGTTACGGTGGTTCTCGCAATTAAGCGAGGCGCCGCGAATCTCTTCGCCGCAGCCGGGCTTCTCTTTGGCGTGTCCTTCCTGTGCAGGCCAGTCTTGCTCCCCTTTATCATTGGCCTGTTCGTCCCGATGATGTTCCTGTTGTCGAGGCGCAAGGTGATACACAGGACGGCCGTTTGCTCAATCGCTTTCCTCGCCGTCTTCGTGGCTGCGGTCTCGCCCTGGGTCATAAGGAACTACATCGTGTTCGACGAGTTTATCCCGACTGACACGCACCTGGGCTGGGTCCTATGGCATAACACGAAGGTCCACTTCGATTTCGACGCTGATTTCGCCAAGTCAAAGCGCGAAATTGACCAGGCGCAAGCGAAGGGGAAGCTGACGAGCGAGGGCTTCTTCGACGCTATCCAAAGGCACGCTCACTTCGGGGTTCAGGCGCAGCAGAATGGGATCAGCAAGGCCTACGGCCCGGCCCAGGTGCCGCGGACGGAGACTCAGATCAGCCGTTTCTTCGTGAGCAAGGCCGTGGAGTTCTACGGCCAGCATAAGTTCCGCTTTGTGAGGGACAGGGTTGCGAACTTCATCAACTTCTGGATGCCAATCTCGTCGATTGAGGGTAGGAAAGGCAAATACCTTTACTGCTACGGCGTCATTGCTCTCTTCGCCGCCATCGGGCTCTATCTCGCCATCAAAAAACAGAAACTGATTGCCTCGCTGCCGCTTCTTTTGATTGTGGCGAACTTCTGGATCGCCACGACGCTCATCATATACCACTCGCGCCTGAAGATGCCCGCCGACATCGTAACCATAGTCTTTGCGGGCTATTCGATGGACGCAATCCGCCGCGAAAAGGGCCTGAAATGGCTTCTGTGCATTGCCGCAATCGCGATTGGCCTGAACCTCATTGCTGGCCTCTTCTTGTTGTCGCTCAAGGAGCTGGTCAAGGCGGTGTTGTAAAACTGATTGCAGTGCCCTCTTGCGGCTGCGCCTCATTCAAAAGTCCAATCGGCGGTTGCCAGGTTGCTGACGGCGTCCTCGGTCCCCTGCGTGAAGCACATCGCAAACCAGGTGTACGTGCCGCTTGGCAGGCCATCCGGCAGCGCCATCTCGAAGAACGCATAGTCGCTGATCGAAAAGCCCTCCGACATCGGCGTCATCGAGTATCCGGGGCTCATCTCGGAGCCGAAGTCCGGCCAGAACCACAGCGAACCGTCCGGCAGCATTATCGCGATGTAGAGGTCAACGTCGATATCTCCGCCGGTGTTGGTCGCGGATATCATGGCAACGTGGGTATCGCCAGCAACGTATTGGTCGCGGTCCGTTGAGAGTGAGAGTTCGATGGGCGACACCGCTGCCTTCTGGTAAGCATAAAGCGAAGGGCCACCAAACGAGCAGAGAACACGGCCTTCGGCCCAGGGGTCAACAGCGACTTTGTAAAGACCAAGCGCATCGATGCCCGGACACTCGATCCACTCCCATTCAAGCCCGGCGATCGGGTCCAGCGCGTAAAGCCCGGCGCCAGGAAAACTGCTGCCTCGCATTCCAGTGCCGGCATATACGATTCTCGTGTCTGTGGGATCAATCGCGATGTCGTAAACGCACATGTCCGGTAGTCCTTCGGACAATGGAACGAATGTTTTGCCTCCATCCGAGGTCTTCTCAACCCTGTTATTACCTCCGTAGCTAACTCCAAGATACACGACGTCGGGGTCTGAGGGGTCTATAGTAACGCAGTTGATCCCGTAGGTGATGCTCGCAACTGTGGCCCAGCTCTGGCCGGCGTCAGTCGTTTTGTAGATATCTTTGACCGCCCAGACATCTCCGAGGGCTGCCCAAAGGACGTTTGGATCGCTCGGAGCAACTGATATTAGCCAGACCTCGTTTCCATCCAGGGCCAGACCTGAGTTCGATTCCTGCCAGCTCTCGCCGGCGTCCCGTGATACGATGACGCCTCTACTCGTGGTGGCAAGGTACAGGTTATTCCCGTTTTCAGGGTCGATCGCCAGACCCTTAGCACCGCAGCCAGGCTCAAACAAAGTTTCCCAGGTCCGGTCATTGCCCATATCGGTGGACCTGATGAGTCCCCCACCTCTCCAGGCATAGACCGTCGCGTCGTCGGTTGGGTCGAGCACGACCCATTCGGGAGATGGTTCAATGGTCGTGCCCGTCACGCCCAAAAGCTGCCAGTCTGTATCCTGCGTCTTCCTGAACAGGCCGCCCTCGGAGTTAGCGAATATCAGGCCAGGCACCCGATCGCTAACCGCCATGTTGTTGACGCCCCAGCCGGATATCCCGTAATTGGATGGGTACCACGACCCACCAGCATCATCTGTACGGTATATGCCAGCGAATGAGGCAAGCCAAGCGTCAAGCGGCGACTGGGACGAGACGACCAGGTCGCCCGTCACCCAATTGCCTATTACAACCCCGTCCTGCCGGGTCTGCCAGCTCGCGCCGGAGTCTGGACTTACCACAAGCCCGAAGCCCCCGGCAGCATATATCACGCTCGTGGCGGATGAGGCGATCGCTACTCTGTCCGTCTCCTCTTGCCAGATCGTCTCCCAGGTGGACCCACCGTCGGTTGACCTAAAGATCCCCGCCTCGCCACAGGCATAGACGTTCATGCGGTTGCGCCATTCGACCGCGACCCTCTTGATGCGAAGTTCTGGCTGGGGTAAGTCGAGCTCCACCCAACCTGATGCCAGGTCCTCCGAACGATAAAGCCCTTGGTTCTGCCCGCACGCGAAGTAATACCGGGCCTGCCCGGGAGCGCTGCACGTGAAGAAAGCAGTCGTAGTCGTTGTGGGAATGCCCTCGCCAACCTTCTGCCAATCCGTCAGGCCGTCATCCGAGGCGTAAAGCCCTTCAGATGTGCAGGCCACCAGAGACCCACCGTCCGCCGTGTGGCTTGTGAACGAAAGCCAATGTACCTTTTTGTCCGCAAATACATCGTCCGTGACCTGCTGCCAGCTTTGGCCTCCGTCGCTCGAGACAAGGGGAAAATTCACGCCGAAGCGGAACGCCGTGGCAAGCAGGCCCTGCCCAGCGCCGGCTGCAGCGACGGAGCTTACCAAGCCTTGTTTAGGGACCGGAAGCCTATACCAGCTTGCACCGCCGTCCCCGGACTTGAACAAGCCAGCGCAACCTGCGAAAAGGACGTTCGGGTCAAGCGGCGCCTGCGCCAGACAATACATCTCTCCGCCCCAGGGGCCTATCGGCTGCCAAGGTCCACTTGCGCCCGCCAGCTGGCCAAGGCCAAGAACAACCGCAAAAAGCGTAACCAATAAGATGCCAAGTCGAGTGAAGAAGCAACGTTTCATCGCTCTCTCCTCATTGTGATAAATCGATTCTTATCTTGCGCCCTCGCCGGATGATTCAGCACAAGATTAGCCCGAATCTCGCAAGTTGGACCACCGGTTCAGGCGGATTCACCAACCTGAAACTGATATACAACACGCCTTGTGGATTATCCTCTCACGCCGCCACAAATATGTCAACACCACAATTGCGACGTGTCCGCTAACCCTAATAATTCATAAATCGGGGTTTTATTTTGGGCAATTCGGGCAAATGGTGGAATCTAACACGCAGCATGAAGGAGTCGCTTGCTATACCTTTTTGTGTTTCGGGCGGGGCAAACACGGCCACTACCAGGCTGTGGCTGGCTGGGCTTCCGGCGCCTCGCTCTTATCCTCTGCCATCATGCGCCCTCTTCGTGGCTCTTGGTATCCTTTGTGGAGGCACTACCAGTCCTCGATCATCTCGCGGCGCGTCTGGGGGATAGTCTGCTCGGGGGCGCCCTTGCCGGCCTCGGCGTCGGCTATCATCTGGGCGAGCCTCTTGAGCCAGCCCGTGGGTGGCGTCTTCAGCGCTTGCTTCTCTTTCTTTAGGTATTCAAGCAGCGCCGACATCTTCGCGTCCCAGTAATCGCAGGTGGCCTGTACCCGCGCGGGGGCATCGCCGATGTATCCGGCTGGGTCCTCGAGTATCCTGAGGTTCAGCGGGCTCAACGTTCTCAAAGCTCCTTTGATCGCGTCGTCTTGGCGGGCCAGCTCGATCACGGTCTTGCCCTGTGCCCGTGCAGCTGACGCAAGGTCTTTCGCCTTCTGGTACGCATCTGGAACGCCAGCGAGCGACAGCACAATGTAAAGCGGCTCGGCAGTTATGTATCCCTTGCTCGCCTCGAGGTTCGCCGTCATCTTGGCATCGTCAACGACGAGGGTATTCAACGTGTCTCGCATTCGCAGCACGGCGTAGTCGAACGCGGCGACGAGCTCCACCGTGAACCGCCCCGACGCGGAGTTGGTGAGGTCGCGTTGGTGTTCGGACGTCTGGTCGAGGTATTGCGTGATCATTCTGGGCATGAAGGCCTTGTAGAGGCTTTTTATATTCTCGAAGCTCTTTGGGTTCGTCTTGTGAGGCATTGTGGATGAGCCGATGCCCATCTTCCCCCGTGGCTCGATCACCTCGGCTATCTCCGAGCGGTGCAAGTGGCGCATGTCGTCGGCCAGGTTGGCCAAAACGGAGAAACAGCTGGCGAGAGAATGGGCGAAATCGGTGACGAACTCGGGCTCGACGATCTGCGTCGAGGTGAACGTCTCTGATGGCAGAAGGCCAAGCCTGGTGAGAAAAAGCCGCTCGACAAGGTGTGCTGATTTCGGGAACCTGAGCGCCAGCGCGTTGTGGGCGCCGACCGCTCCGGATAGCTTCCCCCTGAGGTTCTGCCTCGCCGCCTCGATCGCCATCGCTCTCTTCGCAAAACGACTGACATAGACAGCAAGAAAAAGCCCAAACGTGATCGGCTCGGCGTGCATGCCATGAGTCCTGCCGATCTGGACCGTCTCGGCGTGCTCCCGGGCGAGGCGCGAAAGCGTTGAGATGAGCGAGGCGAGGTCGGGGATGAGGACCTCTCGTGCGAGCTCCTGATAACGCAGCGCGTTGGCCGTGTCGAGGATGTCGAATGACGTCGCAAACAGATGCACGAAGCGCCCAGCCTCGGCGGAGACCTTCTCCCTGATCGCCTCCACAAGCGCTTTTGACGTGTGATGAAGCGCCTCGTCGAGCTCGTAAACCTCGAAGGCCGTAACCTCTCGTGATGCGCGAGTTACCTCATCTGCAACGCCTCGCGAGCAAAGGCCCAGGTCGGCAAACGTCTCGACCAGCGCCGCCTCGACCCTGGCTTGGTAACAGATTGACGCCTCTTCGCAGACGAAGGGCATGAGTTTTGTGAAGAGCGATTGCTCACCGCCGTAATATCGGAAATCGAGCGGACTTACCGCGTGAAAACGATCCATTGTTCTGCTCCTTTCGGTAGATTAGTATCGGCAGTATATTCGTGTCGCGACCTTCTGGTCAACGGGATTAACATGAGCGTCTGGAGCAGACAAAAGATGCTATCGATAGATGTGCGGACGGCGACGTGACTGGGCGAGCTGATCGGGCGACCAGCTGGCCTGTGTTTGCAATCGTCGTCGTTGGCATCGCCCTTCGGCTCGCGATCTACTTGCACGGCAAAAGCCTGTGGATTGACGAGGCGATGCTGGGCGTCAACGTAGCTGAACGTTCCTATGGACAGCTTCTCGAGCGCCTCGACTGCATGCAGGTGGCGCCACCTCTGTTTCTTTTCATCAGCAGGTTCATGTATGCCTCTTGGGGGCACCTGGAATACTCGCTGAGGTTATTCCCTCTCGTCTGTGGGTCTATCGCGTTAGTGCTCATGGCACGACTTCTCCTGAAGCTCTCATCGCGCTTCTCTGCCGTGTGTGCAGTGGCAATAGCCGCTTTCGGCCTGTCTCAGGTCCAGTGGGCCACCAGTTTCAAACAATACGCGTCCGACGAGCTCTGTGCAGTATTGATACTTATTGCCGCTGTCGGCTGGGAATGCTTCTCGGCGCGGACAAGATACGCCCTCGCCGCCTTGCTCCCAGCGCTGGTGTGGGTGTCATACACGTCGGTGTTCGTCCTATCAGGCCTCGCAGCCGTGGCTCTGAGCTTCGCACTCAAAGAGCGCCGCGGGCCCAAGCGCGGCGCCCTCATTGTCCTTCTGTGCTCGATGGCAATCGCCTCCAGCTCCATTTACGCAGCCACCGTTCACAGATCGGTTAGATACGGGGCCATGATGAAGTTCTGGGCAGATGGATTTCCCCACCCGCCATACACGACCTGGCTCTTCGAGAAACTCGTGGACATCTTTGGGTCGGCGGTGGACCTCGAGCCCGTTGCACCCCTCATCCTCGGCATCTGCATTTGGGGCGCCTGGTCGCTCGCCAAATCCAAGCGCTGGCCGGTGGTGATGCTCGCAGCGGTAACGTTCTTTTCGGCGGTGGCCGCCGCCTCGCTGCGCATCTATCCCTTGGTTGGGGGCAGGCTCACTATCTACTGGGCGCCCATTGCGCTGCTATTCCTCGCCTCTGGCCTTGATGCCGCATATCGCGTGTTGAAAAGCTCTTTCGGCCACCAACTGGTGAGGGTTTTGGGCGTGGGTATGATCATCGGGGCCTTCTGCGGACTTGCCGCTGGCGCCTCGAAGCTAATTGTCAGACAGGAGATGCGCCAGGTTCTTAACGAGGTCGAGCACGGCGCCTACAACGATGCGTCCATTGCCGTCTCTGTCTATGCTAGCCCGGCGTTCCTGCTCTACGCGGGACCGAAGCTCAAGAAAAATGCGATCTGGCTCCAGAACTTGGGCCTTGATTCTCAGCAGCTCTATTGGGCCTGGCTCACCGCGGGCCAACCAGCCAGATTTTGGCTCGTTGTCTCGCACGCCGACTTCGATTTCCTTGGACCAACCTTGAGCGGGATAAGGCCTTTTTCTAAAATCAAGAAAAAAGTGAGGCTGGGCAACAGCGCAGCATTCTTGATAGAGCCTCGGCCTCAGCCGGAGTGGCCCAAACCGCGAAAGGAGCACTAAATGCCGCCAACCGAGACGAAAACGATACGTCGGCCGCGTTTGGAGAAAGCCGTTGAGCTGCTCTGGTGGGCAATTGTCGCATCGGGCATAGGCATCAGACTAGGTGCTTATTGGTACAACAGGAGCCTCCGGAATGGCCACAAAAGAACTAGCTTCCTTCCCAGCGGTCTTTTCGTGCGCATGTCCCCGACACGGCACGGCACGGATTCAGTATTGAACAATTGCGCGTGGGACGTATTCTTATTCAATTGTAAGTAACATACTCAACTGTTTGCGGCTTCGAGGTGTGGTTGTTATGCCGACATATTGTCTGTTCTGCCATCGTCCGATACGAAACGTGAATGAGATGGTTGAGGACGCTGGCTATTTATATTGCAGCGAGAATTGCCATTCCAGGGCGGTCGTGCTCTTCGCGGAGGATGTCCGGGCGTCGATCAGGCGGTCTAAACTCGAGAAGACACTCTTGGGCGCACAGGATGCGCCGCAACCGGGTTACCCGACCCTTCCAAAAGGCGACGCTTCCAGAACTACGATGGTCATAGCCGCGCTGTTCGAGCGGCGTGGCGATTTTAGAAGGGCGATGGCGTGCTGGAAGAAGATCGCACTTTTGCACAGAGGCAATCTGGCGATAAGAAAAAGGGCAATGAGGCGCATCAAAGACCTGAAGAGGAAGGGAACCACCCGGTGCTATCCAGAGGTGGGGAATAATCCCGGAAGAGTTTGACCTACATGCCGGCAACAGACACATTCACGCCGGCTTACTGCGGCATCGGAATCCGACCCTAGTGCTTCGATGCAGCAAGCCAGAGAAACACATCACTGAAAGGTTCTCTCATGTGCACCTACACCAGTTATCCGCCGGCCTCAACCTCTACTCGGAATGATACAGGGATACGGCCAAGTTCGGCCGGGCATATCGATCAGCAACGTGTTGTCATAAAGCAAGAGGTGCTCTGACCCGATGAGGCGCGTCAGTTGGTTCTGGTTTCTTCTGCTCTTTGCCGCAATAGCAGCGATAGTTCTGGTCTCGCTGTTTTATGAGAACGCGGCTGGCGAGACCGCTATCATCAAGGTTGACAACTTCCTCTTGGGAACACTGGTCGATATAAAGGCCTGGGACCAGACGCTAGACGAGCAAGCGGTGAGGGCCGCAATCCAAAGCGCGCTCGATGCCATGCGCCGAGTCGAAAGCGAGATGTCAGTCAACGTGAAAAGCAGCGTCGTGCACCGGATCAACGATTCTGCCGGTAGGTCCAAGGTCCTGGCGCCACGTTCCGTAATCTCTGTCCTCGATAGTGCGGCAAGAGTGTCTGAGCTCAGCGAAGGCGCCTTTGACGTGAGGATTGGAGCGGTCTCAGACCTATGGGATTTTGCATCTTTGGAGAATCCTGCGCCTCCTGACCCACAGGCAATCGCCAGAGAGGTCCGGCTGGTCGCTGGTGCCTCGGTCGAGTTCTCAGCTACCTCGGGAACGGTCTATCTGCCGACCGAGGGGATGAGGCTTGATCTCGGCGGGATCGCCAAGGGATATGCAATTGACGTTGCCTCCGAGGCCCTTAGAAAAGCGGGGATTCTAAACTTCATCGTGGATGCGGGTGGGGACATGTTCGTCTCTGGAACACGCCCAAACGGCCGGAAGTGGCGGATTGGCGTTCGGGACCCGAGGCGCCCGGGCGACTTGATGTGCACCCTATTGACAACTGACCGCGCGATTGTAACGTCCGGGGACTACGAGCGTTTCTTCATTTACGAGGGCAGAAGGTATCATCACATTCTCGATCCAGCGACAGGCTATCCAGCCTCCGAATGCCAGAGTGTTACCGTGATCGCCAAAGAAGCTACGGTTGCCGACGCCCTCGCCACAGCGATCTTTGTGATGGGCCCCGAGCGCGGGCTTCAGCTCGCGGACCGCCTGCAAGACATCGAATGCCTGATCGTAGGCGCTGATGGTAGCCGCTGCCTCTCCAGTCGCCTCGGGCACTATTTGCCCAGTGTAATGGGGCTCTCGCCCTGAATTCGCCAACGATAGAGGTGCGATGGTGAGCGATATGGTTGCCGAAGACGCCGCCCCCGAGCTCTCGATCATAACCGTCACCTATAATAGCAGGGACTACATCATAAGGTGCCTCCAGAACATCATTGCCGCCGCCAATGGCGTTCGCCTCGAGGTCATTCTGGTTGACAACGCCTCAACGGACGGCACAATTGCCGCGGTGAGGGAACACTTCTCTGATGCCCCCTGGCTCACAATCATCGCAAATGACAAGAACCTCGGCTTCGGGAAAGCCTGCAATCTCGGTGCAGAGCAAGCTCACGGCCGCTATATCCTCCTTCTCAACCCAGACCTCTTCCTACTGCCCGACGCAATGCGCACCTCGCTTGACGCCTTCACGCGGCTTGATCGCTGCGGCGCTGTCATGGCGCGAACGTTCTGGGACGACGAAATGCAGTTTCAGTTCTCATGCCTGAAGAGCATCGGACCCCTGGCCGCAATGGTTCAACACACGTCGCTCCGCCGCCTGCTCAGCCAGCGCACCTTCGAGAGATACTGGAAGATGGACTGGGCGATGTGGTCCGGCGATGCGCCGGTTGAGGTCTTAGGTGTTCCGGGTAGCTACCTCATGCTCTCTCGCGAGCTATTCTGGCAGCTTGGCGGCTTTGACGAGCGTTTCTTCATGTATTATGAGGACGAGGACCTCTGTCGGCGGATCAGAAAGGCCGAGCACGCAATATACTGCCTTCCAGATGCGAAGGCGATTCACTACTGCGCTCAGAGTTTGAAGACTTCCGAAAGAGCTGCTATGGGGAGAATCCAGAGAAGGAGCTTGATTGCGCTTTATGAGAAGCACTATCCGGTCATTGGACATGCCTTAGCCATCTGTATCCGGGCTAACAACTTTATGGTCTCCAACGCGAAGCGCATCCTCGGCCTGTGCCGTAGCAGCATGGTCTCGAGCGCTATTGCAATAGGCCCTCCAGACGGCATCGAGCTCGCCTGGCAAAGTGTTCCCAGGGCAGAGCACTACATCCTTGAGATCACGCCGGACCCCTGTTTCCTTCACAAGGTTGGGGCGAGGGTGGCCGACGCTAGATACTTCCTCGCTCACCGCGCCTACCGGATGCTCGCGCCGGATGTCTATTTCTGGCGCGCCGTGCCCATGGTTGGGAACGAGCGCACGGGAAAGGTCCAGGTCGGGCGTTTCAGGATCGTTGCAGACACAAGTGGCGAGGAGAGATAGTATTGCTCAACCAAGACTTTCAGCCCCCAGCGAACTTCCGGCTGTTTCATTACCAAGACCTTGAGTATCAGGACCGGATACTCTCGCTCATGAGGGCATCGTTTGGCAGACCGTTTCTCAAAGAGCACTGGGACTGGAAGTATCGTTCGCGGCCAATTAAAGGGGCCTGCAGCCTTGTCATGATCGACGGGGACAAGGTCGTGGGACACTGGGGATTCAGCCCGGTCAGATACAAGCTTGGCCCAAAGAGCTATGTAGCCTCCATCTCATTCGACATGGCCGTTGACAGGAAGGCCTTCGGCCGGAGGAGTGCCGCCCTGAAGCTGGTGCAAATTGGCAAAACAGCTTACTACGTGATCGAGGCGCAGGGGGCGGTTTTCGGGGCAGGATTTCCCAACACTAATTCGCTATTTCTCGGCATCAAGCGGCTGGGGTGGATACCTCTGGTGCATATCCTGAACCTGTCTTGCTACCTGAGGCTCAAGCCGTTTCTGCAAAGAAGGCTCTCAAACAGGTTCCTCGTCAAAGCCGCCAGTTTGCTGTGGCGAGCGCTGGTCAAGATCGGCCTGTATTCACGATTTCTGGACCTCTGGCCGTCGTGGGGCAGGAAGGTGCGCAAGGTCAACTCATTCGATGAAAGGGCTGATGCGCTGTGGCAGAACGCCTCTCAGAGAATCGGTAACGCGGTCGTGCGCGATGCGACATACCTCAACTGGCGCTACTTTAGCCCGCTGAAACCCGTTTACGATGTGTTCATAGCGGAACGCAAACGCCAACTTGTGGGATACATCGTCCTGCGGATACGAGAGGACCAAGAAAACGTGAAGGAGGCTGTCATTGCCGACATCCTCGCCAAAGACCATAGCCCCCTGATCGCATCACAACTCATACTTTCCGCCGTCCGTTTCGCCGTGAAGAACCACTGCGACGTTGTCCGTGCGTGGTGCCTCAAGCACTCTCGCTACCTGTTGTGTCTGCGAGCGGTCGGTTTCCTCAAACGCAAATCCCTGCTCCACTTTATCCTCAGACCTTGGACGCCAAATCCAAGCTTAGCGAAACAGATCATGACCCGAAGCGCCTGGCACGTGATGATGGGCGACTCCGACTCGGTATAGGTTCGAGGCCAAGAACCGGTCATTCTGGGTCAGATTACCCACTTAGTTGCCAGTTCGCGGTTGGCAGTTCGCAGTTTGGTGCGAGGCGAGACCGGTTCATTAGCCTCGTTGCAGACCGGGCGCAACTAGGCGCATTAGAGTTACCGATAGGTTATTGAGAACGCAGCTGTAGATGACTTATCATGCTCATAACGCGCTGGGATGTTTGGCCGACCCGACGTAGTTCTAGGGTTAACTGGTTGGGTCAGGCGTCGTGTCAAGTTTGAGAGAGGAGCAAGCAATGCCAACGGGCAACGGGGGTGGGAATGAGAGCTCATAAGTCCCAGCAATCGCTGTCACAAGTGGCTGATGCTTTTGTTGGCTCGGTCCACGACTTAATGCAACACGCACTAACGGAGGAAGACCTTCGAGTCGGGGTTGAGAAGATTCTAGGTCCTATTCTCGCAGGTCTGGGGATCAAGTCTGCACCAAGCTATGAGCGTTTGAGCACAGAGGCCAGAACGGTCTATCAGGGTCGTCCGGATGCGGTACATGGGCAGGTCATAATTGAGTATAAACGCCCAGGTACGTTTGCGTCCGACCCCGCTGTACAGCGTGCCCAGGACCAACTCGTCGATTATATGACCGCAGAGTCAGCGGCGTTCAAGACCGATCCGCTCGGCCTCTTGTGTCGGCTGGTTGGCGTGGGCATTGACGGCACGTCGGTCTTCTTTGTGAGGTATCGCCAAAAGGCTAATACAAAGGTGGCGACGATAGACAGGTCAGGTTTTGGTCGCCAAGGTCCCTATCCTCTTGGCCCCGATACGGCCTGCACCTTTCTGACGTATCTGCGGGCCCTATCTCGCCTCCCGCTCACAGCAGAGCATCTTGCTGACAGGTTCGGCCCAAGAAGCCAAATCGCTCAGAAAGCGGTGTCAGCGTTTGTCGATGCATTGGCGAACTGGCGCAATGAAAAGGTGAGTGTTTTGTTTAATGAGTGGAGGCGGCTGTTTGGGATAGTATATGGCGCGGAACTTGGCCCTCAAGCACTGGCGCCGATAGAGGCTGTTTCCCAGCTTTATCATGTCGATAAAGGTGCAGGCGTTCCGGATCTGTTGTTTTCAATCCACACGTACTTTGCCCTTCTAATGAAGCTGATAGCAGTCGAGCTCATCACTCTTAAGGAAAGCAGTTTCACCGCGTCGTATTCATTTCAGCTCACGCATACATCAAGCGATCAGTTAGTTGGGCAACTGACCAGCATGGAGGACGGCGGACTCTACGCAAAGCAAGGCGT
Source organism: bacterium (assembly GCA_035527515.1). Classification (NCBI taxonomy): domain Bacteria; species bacterium. The sequence continues at coordinate 17,478 of DATLAJ010000111.1, read as the reverse complement.
CACTAATTTCCTCGAGGGCGACTTCTTCGGGTGGTATTTGGATGCCCTTTCGCCCCGCCTTGAAGAGGCAATCAGAGAAGTGGCAAGAGGCCTTTCTGAGTTCGAGCCGGCCATGACCGCCATCAATCCCGAGCCGACACGTGATCTTCTCAAGAAACTCTATCAGTATTTGGTGCCGAAAGACCTTAGACATAAACTCGGCGAATACTATACGCCAGATTGGCTTGCTGAACTGCTCTTGAACGAGACTGGGTACAAAGGGGATACGCTTCAACGCCTCCTTGACCCGGCCTGCGGTTCTGGAACGTTCATCGTTCTTGCCATTCACCGAGCGAAGGAATACGGACTACAACACAAAGAGCCTCCGCTGGAGACAGCCAAGAGAATCAGAGCGAACATCTGGGGCTTTGACCTCAACCCTCTGGCCGTTATCGCTGCCCGGACCAATTACCTCTTCGCGCTAGGTGACCTCCTGGACGTGCTTCCGGACTTGGAGATACCGATTTACCTTGCTGATTCTGTTCTGTGGCCCGAGAGAACTGGCCAGATGCAGGTGAACTTCCGAGGCGGCGAATACATAAAACTTCAAACGTCCGTTGGCGAGTTTCATGTCCCCGCTGTTTGGATAAGGGACGAGGGGTCCCTTCTGAAGAGGGCCGCGCCGCTCCTGAAAGAAATGGCGAAACAGGATTATACCGTAGGTGAGGCAATTGCCAGGCTCAAGAAGGAAGGTCTAGTCTTCCCGCCTCACGAGCAGGTTATCGGGAACTTCTTCAAGGACATTTTGGAACTCGAGAAACAGGGCAAGAACGGTATTTGGGCACTGTTCCTCAAGAACGCTTTTGCACCAATGAATGCTCCGAGGTTTGATTTCGTCGTCGGTAATCCGCCCTGGATACGGTGGGGTTACCTCTCGAGAGAATATAGGGAGGGAACCCTCAGTATGTGGAAGGAATACGGCCTTTTCTCCCTCAAAGGACATGCAGCAAGGTTAGGAGGCGGCGAGAAGGATTTCTCAATGCTTTTCTTATACACAGCCGCAGATTACTACCTCAAGAAGGGCGGTAAGCTTGGATTTCTCATTACCCAGGAGGTTTTCAAATCAAAGGGGGCGGGCGAGGGATTTCGGAGATTCAAGCTCGGCGACCGTGAGCCGCTGGGAGTTCTAAAGGGGCACGACCTCGTTTCTGTTCAGCCGTTTGAAGGGGCAGCAAACAAGACAGCCGCTATCGTTCTAAGGAAGGGTCGGGAGACCCGCTATCCGGTTCCTTACACGGTTTGGACCAGGAAGAAAGGTGTAGGCAGAATCCCGACCAACCTGAAGCTGGCAGAAGCCCGACCGCTGCTCAACAGAATCAGGCTGAGTGCTCGACCAATGGGTTCAATAAGTGGTTCTTGGCAGACAATCAGCAAGAGCCAGAAACGACTTGGCGTGATCCAGGGCGAAAATGCTTATAGGGCATTCCGGGGGGCAAGCACCGAGCCTTATGGGGTCTTCTGGGTCCTGTGCGAACACATATTCTCTAATGGCGACTTGCTCGTCCATAATATCCCAGCGAAGGGCAAACGAGAAGTTCCAAAGGTCCAAGAGAGGGTTGAAGCCGATCTCGTCTTCCCAGCTTTGCCCGGAAGAGACATCCGCCGATGGCAGGCGATCGCAAATCAGCTCATTGTGATGCCTCAAGACCCAGAGAAGAGGGAGCCTTTCCCCGAAAAACGTATGAAAGAAGAGTGGCCTAGAACGTACGGATACTTCACAAGGTTCAAAGATGTCCTGTTGTCTCGTGGGTCAAGAGTTGTGCGCGAACTTGCTGAGAGGACAGCGTTTTATGCGATGTATGGTATTGGCCCTTATACGGTCGCGCGCTACAAGACCGTCTGGAAGCGTATGGCAAATGACCTCGTGGCCGCGGTTATCAGCCAGCATAAAACCTCCTGCGGGTACAAAACGGTTATACCTACGGATACAACCTCGTTCTTTCCGACCAATAGCGAGGCGGAGGCGCACTATCTTTGCGCCATAATCAACTCAACGCCCGTGCGGGACTTCATCAAATCATACTCATCGCCCGGCAGGGGCTTCGGCGCACCCAGAGTTATGACACACGTCGGCATTCCCAAGTTCGATCCCCAAGACGCGACCCATCAGAAACTGGCCAAATTGTCAGCGTCTCTCCACGAGTTGAAATCGAAGAATGAGCTCGATGGGATTCCGGAATTGGAGAGAGAAGTGGACGACACCGTCCGCGTTCTGTTTGGCATCGAGGGCTCGTAACGGTTGCAGCAGGACCACATATTCATAAAAGGGGCGCGGGAGCACAACCTAAAGAGCATCGACGTCTCGATCCCGCGGAACAGGCTCGTAGTGATCACGGGGCTCTCGGGCTCTGGCAAGTCGTCTCTCGCGTTCGACACGCTCTATGCCGAGGGGCAAAGGCGTTACGTTGAGTCGCTCTCGGCGTACGCACGGCAGTTTCTTGAGCAGATGGACAAGCCGGACGTCGATTACATCGAGGGCCTTTCGCCAGCCATCTCGATTGAGCAGCGGCCAGTCAGCAAGAACCCTCGCTCCACAGTGGGCACCGTTACGGAGATTTACGATTATCTGAGGCTGCTTTATGCCCGCGTGGGCATCCCATATTGCTATCGGTGTGGCCGGCGAATCGAATCGCAGTCGGTGCAGCAAATAGTCGACATGGTGCTTAGTATGCCCAAAGGGGCCAAGTTCTACGTCCTTGCGCCCGTTGTGCGAGGCAGAAAAGGGGAATATACCACCTTGCTTGCTGACTTGGCGAGGCAGGGCTTCGTTCGTGTGCTGGTCGATGGAGAGATGCGGGAGCTGTCGGAGGAGATCGCACTCGAGAAGTATAAGAAGCACGACATCGACGTGGTAGTCGATAGGTTGACGGTGGCGGCCAAGAACCGGTCGAGGCTCACCGATTCTGTGGAGCTTTCGATGAAGCTCACTAAGAACCTGATCAGGATCGCGCTTCAGGACAAAGACGGTAGGCGTGGTTGGTCTGACGACCCGGATGCGCGCAGCAAACCGAAGCGCAAACGGCGAAGACCGGAGGCCAGCGCCTCTTCCAGCGAGCAGCACGCCATTGCTCGTGCGCTTGATGGCTTTGCGATTAGGACTTTCAGCAGCGAGATGGCCTGCCTCAACTGCGGCATCAGCTACCAGGAGCTTCAGCCTCGAGCCTTTTCATTCAACAGTCCTTACGGAGCATGTACCGAGTGCTCAGGGCTGGGAGTCGTGCGTTCAGCGTCGGAGGACCTGGTCGTTCCCGACCCGTCCAAATCGCTGATCGATGGGGCGATTGAGGCGTGGGCGAGCTCCGAGAACTCGATGACCGTGCATGTTTTTAGGTCGCTCGCTGAGCACTATGACTTCGATCCCAACACCCCATATCGCGAGCTGCCGCCAGAGATCAGGCATACCCTGATGCACGGCTCGGGCGGGGAACGCATTAAGCTGAGGTTTAGGGCCGGGACCCTCAGGTGGGGTAGGATCAAGAGATTCGAGGGGATTCTGAACAACCTCGATCGGCGGTATTTGCAGACGGCCTCGGAGGAGATGCGGGACTGGATCGGTCGCTATATGAGCACGGTGCCTTGTCCCGATTGTGGCGGGGCGAGGCTGCGTCCCGAGTCGCTTGCGATCAAAGTCGGTGGACTGAGCATAAATCAGGTGACCCAAAAGAGCGTTGACGCGGCGGCGGATTTTTTCAGCAGCCTCTCGTTGCCGGAGCGGGAGGAGAAGATAGCAGGCCGCATACTAAAGGAGATCGTCTCTCGACTTGGCTTTCTGAGGGAGGTTGGCCTGGGCTACATCACCCTCGACAGACCCTCATCAACCCTCTCCGGAGGCGAGTCACAGCGCATCCATCTAGCCACGCAGATCGGCTCGAGCCTCGTTGGCGTCCTTTACGTTCTGGACGAGCCCAGCGTCGGCCTGCACCAGCGAGACAATCGGCGCCTCCTTGACACGCTGTGCGAGCTCAGGGATTTAGGCAACACGGTTGTCGTTGTCGAGCACGACGAGGAGACGATAAGGACTGCCGACCACGTCATCGACCTCGGGCCGGGCGCGGGCGAGCACGGTGGCCGTTTGGTCTGCTCCGGCACGGCCGAGGAAGTCTCGCGATGCGAAAAGTCCTTGACGGGTGATTATCTCTCTGGCCGGCGCGGCATTCCTGTTCCTCAGAAGAGGAGAAAGCCCAGCGGCAAGTTCATCACGATAGTGGGTGCGCGGCGCAACAACCTGAAGAACATCAACGTCGAAATCCCGCTGGGCACGTTTTGCTGCGTGACGGGCGTGTCTGGGTCGGGCAAGAGCTCGCTGATCGATGAGACGCTATACCCGGCGCTTTCAAGGCGAATCTACCGTTCGCACGATGTGCCCGGCGAGCACGACGAGCTCCGCGGGGTAGAGAACATCGACAAGGTCATCGAGATCGACCAGTCTCCGATCGGCAGAACGCCTCGCTCAAATGCAGCGACCTATACGCAGGCTTTTGGCCACATCAGGGAGCTATTCGCCGCCACGATTGAGGCGAGAAAGCGAGGCTACAAAGCAGGAAGGTTCAGCTTTAACGTCAGGGGAGGTAGGTGCGAGACCTGTAGTGGGGGCGGGCAGATCAAGATCGAGATGCACTTCTTGCCGGACGTTTACGTCAGATGTGACGCGTGCGGCGGCAGGCGTTTCAATCGCGACACGCTCGAGGTCCGCTACAAGGGCCGCGATATCGCCGAGGTTCTAGATATGTCCGTGGATGAGGCGTTGAAGTTTTTCGAGAACATCCCGCGACTCAGGGAGAAGTTCAAAACGCTAAGCGACGTGGGGTTGGGTTACATCAGGCTCGGACAGCCTGCAACCACCCTTTCAGGGGGCGAGGCGCAGAGAATAAAGCTCGCCAGGGAGCTCTCCAAACGGGCCACCGGCCACACGCTCTACACTTTGGATGAGCCGACGACAGGGCTGCACTTCGCGGACATCCACAAACTGTTGGACGTTCTGGGCTGCCTCGTCGATGCCGGCAATACGGTTGTAATCATCGAACACAACCTGGACGTGATCAAGTCGGCCGACTACATCATCGACCTGGGCCCCGAGGGCGGTGATGACGGCGGCTACGTGGTTGCGAGCGGCACACCAGAGCAGGTCGCTCAAGACCCCAATTCATATACTGGGCGCTTCCTGCAAAAGGTGCTGTGAGGTCCTTGAGCCACAACTGGCGCGAGCCGAACCGCAGCTAGTGGCAAGCCAAGGGCGAAGCCAAGGAGAAGAATCCTGTTACTCGAATTGCTGGAATAATTGGCGGTGTGTGTGTCGCCATCGTCGCTTTGTTCTGCATTTTCATACCGGAGGAGATCGTAATCGCCTTCCCTATTGTGGGGGCATTGGCTGTTATGGGTATTGTGCTGGGCATCGTGGGCAGAAAGAAGCAGTAGGGGCCTAAAAGGCTCTTGCTCCGCAGTCCTTTGTAGTTGGGGCTAATAGCTGGGACGAGACCTGCTCTTAGTGGGGCGGCCTTCAGATTGCAGGCTCGGTAGAGAAGGAAGGCCCCGCTCGTTTTCGCCGGAGGCTTATGGGCCGCTGCGAACTCGGGCTAGCATCCAGCGTCGCAGCGTCCTCGTGTGAATCGGTAAACCTGATTTTGCTCTTGAAATGAGTTCAGGCGTTGCTATGATAAACAGAGGAGCAAATAAACAGATTGGAATAATCATACTTCGGAGAGGAAGGGTGCGAGATGATAGGTCATGGTCAGACAAGGAACGCAATCGTCACGATCCTGGCTCTTTCTTGGGTCTTGGCGCTCCTGGTTGTGACGGCCGAAGCAGGGCCCACGATTGGTATCTACACGGGTAGGGAAAGCTACGTTGCCGGCGATACGATCGAGGTGAGCCTAGCCGCTCAGAACGAGGGCGAGGGGATGCCAGTAGCCGTATATGTTGGCCTTCTGACGCCGGACGGAGGCATATACACGACGCAGTTCGATGGATGGAGCGAGGGGATTGAGCCCTGGATACCTGACATCTACGTGCCGCCTGGTTTCGCCATGGACCGGACGCCGTTCTGGTGGTTCGACCTGCCCTGCGCCATGCCCCCGATCCAGGAACCGGGTGAATACAACTTCGCAGCACTTCTAACATGGGCTGGCACCTTGGACTGGATAACCGGGCTGAGCCTCGCCCCGTTCACAGTTGGCGCCTCGGCCGGGTCGCATTGCTACGTTGACTGCGAGATTGGTGACGATTCCAACGACGGTTCCGAGGGCAGTCCCTGGAAAACCATAACGCACGCTCTGGCCTCGGTGGAGGGCTCCGAGGCCGCTCCCGTGACGATCCACGTCGCGGCCGGCACCTACGCCGCTAGCACCAGTGGCGAGACGTTCCCGCTAAACATGAAGAGCTGGGTCTCGCTGATCGGTGAGGATCCTGACACAACGGTCTTAGATGCAGAAGGCGCGTTTCACGTAATCTGCTGCGACGGTGTAGATAATCTGGCAATATGGGGCCTGACGCTGACCGGCGCTCACTGCGTGGGCGGGTATGAAAATACTCGTGGAGGCGGCATATATTGCCTAAACAGCTCTCCCACGATTGAGAACTGCATAATTACAGAAAACAGCATTGATGGCACCATGTTCATATTTGGGAGCGCAGGAATATCATGCAGGGGCGGCGCCCCAACCATCAAGGGCTGTCTAATCGCCGAGAATAGAACAAACGTAATGGGGCTTGCGGGCGGCGGAATATCCTGCAAGGAAAGCTCCGTAGAGATCCTGGACAACATCGTACAGGCGAACTGGGCGCAAGGTTATGGAGGTGGAATTGCCGTACGTCGCGGCACCGCTAGGATAGAAGGCAATACGATAGCCGACAACGAGGGGGAAGCTAATGGAGGAGGCTTGTATTGCTATGGCAGCATTACTCTGACGATTGCGGACAATGCAATCGTAGGCAATTGGGCGCGCTATACAGGTGGCGGAATGGACATCTCCAATGTAGGCAGCTCAACGGTGATCGAAGGCAACATACTCTCGGACAATTACACTGAGGGCGGTGGAGGCGGAGTTTTCTGCAACACAAATTGTGCTGCGACGATTCGCTATAATACAATCTCCGGTAATACAGCAGACAAAGACGCGGGTGGTATTGGATGCTCCGGCAGCTCCTCACCTTTAATCAAGGACAACGTGATCAAGGACAACTCGGCGCAACGATTGGGCGGAGGCATATCATGCTCTCGTGATTCCCGAGCCACAATAGAGGGGAACGAGATAGCAGGGAACTGGGCTGGGACCTCTGGAGGCGGCATCTTCTGTCGGGAGGACAAGTCGATGATTGCGCGCAACACGATTGTAGGGAATACAGCTACGGAGCATGGCGGGGGAATACTCTGCCATATGAGCTATGCAATCATTACAGAGAATCTTGTCAGTGACAACTCCGCAATTGAATCCGGTGGCGGGATTCACTGCGAACACGGTTCGGTGAGACTCGAAGGGAACGTAATCGCCGGCAACTCCGGCGTCAACGTAGGCGGTGGAATATGTTCGTACTACGGCACCCCGACTCTGAGAGGCAATACGATCCACTACAACTCAGCAGACCGATACGGCGGTGGTGCATATTTCGTCGAGAGCACGCCCACTGTAGAACACAACATGATTGGCGGAAACATCGCGGGCGTCTCAGGTGGAGGCATATACTGTGAGAAAAGCAGTCTGACCTCCCTTAACAATGCCATTGTTGAGAATCAGGCTGGCGTTCAGGGCGCAGGGATGATCGTCAAAGAAAGCACAGTCTCTCTTGGCAACTGGACGGTGTCGCGCAATTCTGCTCCCGGCGGCGGCGTGTGTTGTCTCGACAGTTCGATGACAGTGCTCAACAGCATTCTCTGGGACAACTCTTCCTTCGAGGTCATGGCCGACAACAGCTGGCTAGGCATAACTTATTCACTTGTCGAAGGCGGCTATGAAGGAGTGGGGAACATCCACGATGACCCAATGTTCGTCACGGGCCCGTTGGGCGAATACTACCTCGACCCGGACAGCCTGTGTATAGACGCCGGCAGCCAATCAGCCGATGATGCGGGCCTTTGGTATCGGACGACGCAAGCTGACGGGACGCCTGATACGGGAGCTCTAGATATGGGTTTTCACTACCCGATTCCTTGAGCGGCTGGCTCATGACCGATAGGTGCAGGTTCTGCCGTCGAATTGCATGGCAACCACTCAACGGGCTGGGTGCCATGGCCGGACGAATGCCGCTGCCCTGAGAATCCTGACAAGCGGTGCCTTTTCTATGTCTTTGAAAGAGATTATGGCTCCGGAGCGACCTGGGACCTCACAATTAAGGCAGAAGCCAAGGGCCTTGCCGGATGGCCTAGTGTGGGCCTGAAGCTCTTAGACGAGGACTACAACCTAGTAATGAGTTGCCCAGATTATGACAACGATGTCACTTGGAATGTCGGTATCCGTCAAGGCACGTACATTCTCGAGGTTATAGCGGTAAACGACAAGACGTATGAGTTTGAGCTCAGCCTGACTCGTCACTCGCGATCGGGCTAGGGGCTTATAAGCCCAGCTCCGGGCCGTTAGGGTCGGAATGCAGGCTGCGGGCCCGTCCAATCAGGTTGCCCACAATGCAGGGTCAAACGCGACGTTGGTCGCTCAAGACCCCAATTCATATACTGGGCGCTTCCTGCAAAAGGTGCTGTGAGGTCCTTGAGCCGCAACTGGCGCGAGATGCTCATCAAGGGGTAATACAAAACAAACTCTCAATAGCACCCTCCAGACAACCGACTACGGCCGTAACGATAATAGGAAACTCAGGCTAGACGAGTCTGGGGGGGCTCACCCACCAAAGAAGCCGACTTTTTGCCACGTGAATCCCGCCAATCGCGCCAGAAGTTTGCTTGCCGAAAACTCGCTCTTGCCCGCCTCATATATGCTCTGCGATCCACAGCTGGAATGAGGCGGAGACCGCATTGCCGGGAGAACATAGACTGGCGATAATGAGGCTTGCGGCCTCGGTGCCTCTCCTGCTCGCTCCCTCTCGCTCTATGAACTTCACAAGCGCCCACATCCCCGAGGGGTCGCCGAGGCTCCCCAGGCCCATCGCCGCCCACGCCGCCTCCGGGAAGGCGGGCATTTGTTGCCCTACAACCTGCTTGAGCACGGTATCTCCCTCTCTTCCGCCGAGTTCAGCCAGTACCGCGGCGGCCATCGTCTTTCTCACACCGTGCTTTCTTGCCAGCAGAATAGACAGAGTAGAGAGCGCCCTGTCATCTTTTGTGGTCTCGGCCGCCAATATCGCGTTTCGGATGTTGTAGTCCGCACCGGTCCTAAGAGCTTCCATGAGTACCACCTGCGATTCTTCGTTAGCCAGCCTGGCGAACAAGAAGGGGTCGAAGCCCTGAAACCGCAGCCAGCTTTCAACGTTCGCCCGGAGCCATTTGATCGCATCGCGATGGCCCTTTCTTGCCAGCGCAGATGCCGCACAGACCTGAAAATCAGAATGACCGGTGTCCTTCCACACATTCTTGATGGGATCAGGCACTTCCTGCCCCGGTGAAGAAGGGCCCAAAACGGTTATCGCCAAGTATTTCAGACTGGCTCTGCCCTTTCGCAACATGGCATCTGCCTCAATCAGGGCTGGCTCAGTGGGTGCAAGCCCACTCCTTACGAAATAGTAAGCCACCCTAAGCGCGGCATCTGAACGATGCCCGGCCATGATCGCGCGTGCGTCGTCAAGCCCTGCCGGGTCTCGCATCGCGCTGAGGGCAAGCGCTGTCTTGACCCTCCTGTCCCAATCGGGTGAGCGCAGTCCTTGGCGAAGGACCTCAATGCATTTCTTCTTCAGCTCGGTCGCAGCTCTGTTGACCGGCTCGTTCGCAAAATCCGTGACCGGCGCCACGTTCTCCTCGCAGCCCTGCTGGGCAAGGGCCAACAGCACGGCGATAATCATCAGGGTCGGAACCAGTCTCAATTCAGTGAACTTCATCATTCTACTCCGACGTTGCCGAAACTGTCTTAGGCTTTCTTTTGCCCAGCACCGCTTGGCTACGGCCTCTAACATTCACCATTAGGGTTTTAAGAGAGTTACGAAGCTGGGCAGGCTCCAATCCCTTGGTCAACTTGCCGTTTATCGCGAGGTGGACTGCGCCCGTCTCCTCCGAGACAACAACGGCCACGGCGTCCGTGTCCTCCGTTATACCCATCGCCGCCCTATGCCTCGAGCCATAAGATATATCCAGATCGCGAGACTTGATCAGCGGCAGGAAACTTACCGCGCTTGCTATAACCCCCTCACTGATCATCACAGCCCCATCGTGAAGAGGCGATGTTTTCTGAAAAATCGCCCGCAGCAACGGCGAGGTTACTGCGGCGCCGATTGGGACGCCGCGCTCGACATGCGACCGAAGCCCAGTGCTTCTTTCTATCACAATCAATGCGCCCGTCCTCTTCTGAGACAAGGCCGAGACAGCATTGACAATCTCCTCCACCAGCTCTGTCTGTTGCGCCTTCCAATGTCTCATCAAACCATACTTACCAAGCTGGGCGAGCGTCCGCCGAATCTCAGGCTGGAATATCACCAGAAACACGAGTAGCCCAAAACTCCAGAAATTCGAGAGAAGCATGTTCACAGTCTTAAGCTCCGCCAACCGACCAATTAGCGACGCTGCGACCATGAAAACCAGGCCCACGATCATCTGCACCGCAAAGGTGCCCTTAATCAACTTGAGTAGGAAATAGACAACCAGCGCCACGACGATGATGTCGATGACATCCGTCCAGCTGGGTCTAATGTATCCCGTGGTCTTAAAGAAATCCGATAACAGAGAGAAGATATCAACCTGCATCAGGATCGCTCCGCCACAACTGCCTCACATTAGCTAACCTGCATTTGACACAATAAAAACAATTTGACCATAACAGTTTCTTCACGATCTTACTATCGCATCTGCCACGTCGCAGACTTCTCGCATCTTGCGAACGTCATGCACTCTCACGATGTCTGCACCCCGCACAATTGCCGCCGCGACTGATGCAGCGGTCCCATAGAGCCTTTCTTGAACGGGCTTCTTTATTATCTTGCCAATGACCGATTTGCGCGATGTCCCTAGGAGAATCGGCACCCCCAGCCCGCGGAAACTGTCCAGCTGGTTGATCAGCTTCAGATTGTGCGCAAGCGTCTTCCCGAAACCGATCCCAGGATCGGCGATGATGCTCTGCCGATTGACGCCGGCCTCGACCGCCGCTGAACAGGACCACGCAAGGCATGAGTATATCTCACCTATGAGGTCGTCGTAGCGAGGCGACTTCTGCATGTCCCTGGGAGTGCCCTGAATGTGCATCACGGCAAGCCCAGCGTCGTGCTTGGCCACAACCTCAGCCATTCTCTCGTCGAAGCGAAGCCCGCTGATGTCATTTATCATGTCCGCACCGCAATCAAGCACCGCCGCAGCCACATCAGACTAGTAAGTATCGACGGACAAAATCGCCCTCAGCTCGCCCACAATCGCACTGACCACCGGCAACAGCCTCTCAAGCTCCTCCTTGGCGCCAACCGCGGCCGCGCCCGGCCTTGTCGATTCTGCTCCAATATCGATTATGTCCGCGCCCTCCTCCTGCATCCGCAGCGCCCGGTCAACAGCAGCCTTCGGGTCGAGGAATTCCCCACCGTCGGAGAACGAGTCCGGCGTTACGTTCAAAATACCCATAACGGCCGTTCGCTTCGTCAGGTCCAGATGCTTGTCTCTCGCCGTGAACAGCGAAGGCCGATTGCTCCAGTTGTTCAGCAGCCTCTCAATCTGTTTCCCAAGGGCAGGCAGCCCGAACTGCTGTCGTTTGAGCGACTCAACGAGGCGCCCAAATTGCGTCTCGCTGCCAAGCAGCAGGACGTGGGTTCTGGAATTAGAATCGGTGAGCACGTCTCTCGACTGGGCTGCATCACCACCCAGAGAGAGCATCTGTTCTTTCAGGATCATCGCCCGTGGGGCACTGAGATCGGGAATCTTGATCGCCAAGCCCAATCCTTTCGGGACCATGAGGCGGATACCATCGCTCGAGACGCCAATCGCCCGCATCTCCTCGGCGAGTGTTCCCGAGCTGGCAGGCCGAAATATATATGGACGGTTTGCGTTCGACTTATGGGCTGCGGTCAAGTGCTCTGCGTTCTCTGTTTCTGTCCAAGTATTGCACTAGTATTGCATCCAGCGAGATGTTCTTGGTGAATGGCCTCGGCTAGTCCACACAACAGCTCATACTCCCAACAGCAGGCTCCGGACAAATCGCAGAGTGAGTCTTTTGAACAAGGCGCCAGAAGTAATCACTCTTTATCAGATGAGTCATTCGCAGGCGCCGTTTCCTTCTCGGCCGGCTTCTCTGTAATCTGCCCTTTGGACTGCAGATAGTCATCGACGATCTGCCGGACCTCTCCGCCGTCAAGGACCTCCTTCTCCAACAGAGCTGCCGCGAGGGTATGGACCAATGGAGCCTTGTCGAGCAGAGTCTGCCTCGCCCTTTTGTAATTCCTCCTCACGATTCGCTCGATCTCCTGATCGATTTTGATGGCCGTGGCCTCGCTGAAGTCCTTTGGCTGCGCGAACTCCTTGCCGAGGAATATGTGCTCCTCCTTCTTGCCAAAAGTCAGTGGCCCTATCGCCTCGCTCATGCCCCACTCGCAGACCATTTTTCTGGCGAGATTGGTTGCGATCTCAAGGTCGTTCCCTGCGCCGGTGGTTATGGACTCAAGAAAGATCTCTTCGGCCACGCGACCTCCAAGCATACACGCCAGCTGGTCGTTCAGATAATCTATGTCGTAGTTGTGCCTGTCGTCGATCGGCAGCTGTTGCGTGAGGCCGAGTGCTCGCCCCCTTGGTATAATCGTAACCTTGTGGACGGGGTCTGTATGCTCCAAGAGCGCGGCCAAAAGAGCGTGGCCCGCCTCGTGATAGGCGATGTTTTTCTTCTCCTCATCCGTGATTATCAGCGACCGCCGCTCCACACCCATCAGAACCTTGTCCTTCGCGTCTTCCATGTCAACTGCACTAACCTCATCCTGATTTCGTCTCGCTGCGAGCAACGCGGCCTCGTTTACCAAATTAGCTAGGTCCGCCCCGGTAAAGCCCGGCGTCCCACGAGCAACGACGCCGAGGTCCACGTCCGCTCCAAGCTTTATCTCCTTGGTGTGAACCTTCATTATCGCCTCACGCCCCTTCCGGTCAGGGCGGTTCACAACAATCTGCCGGTCGAACCGGCCCGCCCGCTGCAGCGCCGGATCGAGAACATCCGGACGATTCGTCGCCGCGATTAGGATCACTCCGTCGCTCGACTCGAATCCATCCATTTCGACAAGCAGCTGGTTGAGCGTCTGTTCACGCTCGTCGTGCCCACCACCGATCCCCGCCCCTCGATAACGCCCAACCGCGTCGATCTCGTCAATAAAAATGATGCAGGGAGCGTGCTTCTTGCCCTGTTCAAAAAGGTCTCTAACTCGAGATGCTCCAACGCCGACGAACATCTCAACGAATTCCGAGCCACTGATGCTGAAGAATGGAACCTGCGCCTCGCCCGCAATTGCCCTGGCCAAGAGCGTCTTTCCTGTGCCGGGTGCGCCGATAAGAAGCGCACCTTTCGGAAGCTTCCCGCCGAGGCGCTGATACTTCTGCGGATCGGTCAAAAAATCGATGATCTCGTCAAGCTCCTCCTTTGCCTCATCAATGCCCGCCACGTCGTCAAACGTAACTCGCTTCGATTTGTCAGTGGTGAGTTTGGGTCTGGCCTTCCCAAAAGAAAGCACCTTGGAACCGCCGCCCTGCATCTGCCTCATCAAGAAAATCCAGATCGCCAGGAATATCCCCATCGGCAGAAGCCAGGTCAAAAGAGCGGAGAGAAGCCAAGATTGCTCCTGCCTTGGCATGACCTCGACAACCGTGTCCGTCTTGTCAAGTGCCGCATAAAGGGTCGGGTCGTCAAGAATATAGGTGTAAAACCGCTGACCGCTCCTGGTAACCCCCTCCAGCCGAGACTCGCGAATCTCCACACGCTCTATCGCACCCGCCGCCAATTCCTGCCTGAACTGGCTATAAGTCCATTTGGAATCGCTCGGCGGGGTTGTTTCAACAAACTTCGCCAACAAAGCAGCGACGATAATAATGGACGCCCAGAGCGCAAGGGTCTTAAGACGCGGGTTCAAACCACAACCTCTCTAGTTCAGAACATTCCCAAGACAGCATTTATAAATACAATACCGCCAACACCACAACGGATCAACTTGCATAGAGCTCCGAATCAATCCTAGCCATAAAAGAACTACAATCAGCCTCGCTGGCCGCAGATTGCCGCCGCGCAGACCACGTCGCCTGCTTTCGTCACACCCTTTTGCAGAGCTACCCCGATTGTTGACGGTTGACACATTTGCGAACCGGTTGCATTCTGACCGCCGGTTTGAATTTGCGGGCCTCAATTCAAGTAGAGCAGCTTAATTGGTATTACATCAAAATACACCTCCCGAGCCAACAGACATTGGCAAATACCAGCTGACGTTCGGCAAGGGGCGCGCACCGTGGGAGCTAATTGCCTCAGACCTCCCGCCCTGTAACGCAGCATGCCCCGCCGGCGTGAACGCAAAAGCCTACATTGGCCTTGCCAAGGATGGCAAGTTCGCCGAGGCGCTCGAGGTTGTGCGGGCACGTCTTCCGCTGCCCGGCGTTATCGGACGGATATGCAGCCGGCCATGCGAGCGGAATTGCACTCGGGGAAAGCTCGACGAGCCGATCGCTATCTGTGCCCTGAAGCGATTTCTGGCCGATTACGAGCTGCGCCGGGGCGGCAGAATAGTCCGGCGCATAACCCCTCGAAGGGCAGAGAGAGTGGCCATTGTCGGAGCCGGCCCCGCTGGCCTGACGGCAGCCCACGACCTGCTCTGCCGAGGGTTTGGCGTAACGGTCTTCGACGAGTTCGACAGGCCCGGCGGAATGCTGCTTGCAGCAATCCCCGAATTCAGGCTGCCTCGTGACATTTTGTCGCTTGAAATAGCCGACATACTCGGTGCAGGCGTCGAGCTCAGAGCAGGCGTCCGTGTCGGTCGGGACCTGAGCATAGGAGACCTGTTCAACCAGGGCTACAAGGCCGTCCTGATCGCGACTGGAGCGCAGAAGGGCATCCCGCTGGGCGTCGAGGGCGACGGTCTTGATGGCGTAATGGACGCTATCTCCTTCCTTGCATCGGTGAATCTTCACGGGCTAAGAAGCATCGGCAAAAAAGTGCTCGTCATAGGCGGTGGCGACTCGGCAATCGATTCGGCAAGATGTGCGCTCAGGCTTGGCGCAGATGAGGTGCGCATCGCCTACCGCCGCTCAAGAACTGAGATGCCCGCCAGAGATTACGAGATAGAGCAGGCAACCGAAGAAGGTGTCAAAATTGACTTCCTAGTTGCGCCGGCAAAGATACTGGGCGACGGCGGAAAGGTCTCTGCGATCATGCTTAGAAGGATGCGCCTCGGCGAGCCAGATTCGAGCGGTCGGAGGCGGCCCCTGCCGATCGAGGGCAGCGAGTTTGAAGTTGCTTGCGATTCGGTGATCGCGGCGCTTGGACAGCGTCCCGACCTCGGCGTGCTAGAGGGCCAAACTGGTATAGAGATCGCCAAATGGGGCACAGTGGTGGCTGATGAGCTCACTTGTGCCACATCAGCGCCAGGCATCTTCGCCGCCGGGGACATCGTCTCAGGACCCGCCACCGCGGTTGAGGCGATCGGTGCGGCACACCGAGCGGCCGAGGCTATCGAGGCATTCCTTGTGACGGGCGAGGCGAAAGTTCTTGAGACAACGAGGCGCTGTTCACCGATCAAGTTGGAAATGATTCCGGCGACTAAGGCGCCCGTTCATCGTATCGAGCCGGCTTCCGCGGATGCCGTTCAACGCGCCAGAAGCTTTGATGAAGTCGAAGCGGCGTACAGCGTGGACAAGGCGAGGGAGGAGGCGGGCAGGTGCCTCATGTGTGGCAGGTGTGCAGAATGCAAGCGTTGCGTAGGCGAGTGTGATGGCCGCTATGTGGCGGCCTTGCCGTCCGAAAAAAAGCCATCGTGGGGCGATGAGGAGCTGATCAGAATACGAAGTGACGAGCTCGAAACCCTAATCGATGAGGGTCCTTTGAAGGCGATGCTGACCCCGGAGAGCGGCGAGCCGCTTGAGGAAAGGCTCGTAACGCCAATCGTGGCGATGGCGGACGAGGAGCTCTGTATCGGATGCGATACTTGCGGGGAGGTCTGCCCATACACCGCGATCAAGACGTTCTGCCGCATTGATGGGAGAACCGTTCCCGTCCTTGACAGCGCGTTTTGCAGGGGCTGCGGCCTTTGCATAGCCAACTGTCCAACGGGAGCGCTTGACCAGATATGCTTCTCAAACGAGCTTCTGGCTCAGGCCGTGCTCGAGGCAAGAGGAACGGTCGTGTTGGGCTGCGTCTGGGCCAAGAGTAGGGCGCCAGATGCTTATCAAGTGCTCCGGGATACGTTTGAGGAAGACACCACATTCGTTGACCTTCTCTGCACGGGACGGGTCCCAGCTTGGCTCTTGCTAAAAGCCCTCGAGCGTGGCGTGAGGAGAATCGCAGTCGTGGCTTGTCCTGAGGGCAAATGCAGATATGGCTCAATCAGTAGGGTTGAGGGCACGGTTTCAGCACTTAAATCGTTGCTTGAGATGCTGGGCATAACCACCGACAGAATAAGTATAATCGAGCTCTCGGAAGGTGGGCCCCATGAGAAGGATTGAGGGCGGCTTCACAAATCGTGAGATGATGAGAACTGTCGCGCGGCTTCAGGCGAAAGGTGGCCTGAGACAGAAAAGGCTCTCGTGGCTTGATGACTCGCTGCAAACGACAGAAACGGGCGATGTTGTCTATTTCGTGGGCTGCGTCCCGTTTGCCGATGTTCTTCTGGCTGGCCAGATCGAGGACAGCGTTCTTTCCGTGCCCAGGGCGGCGATTCAGCTGCTCAATCTCGTAGGAACGAGGCCGGTCGTTCTGCCGAACGAGGTCTGTTGCGGCCTAGATGCCTATTTGAGCGGCGATACGGATACGGCAAGATCGCTTGCGAGACAGAATGCAGAAATGTTCAGAACGGTCGGCGCGAAGACGATTCTGACCAGCTGCACCGGCGGCGCCTGGATGCTGAGGAACTACTCAGCCCTTGGCCTCGACCACGGCTGCGAGGTAATGCACGTTGCCGAGTTTCTGGCCCAGAGGTTGGTCGGGGTCCGGCTGCCTTGTGGAACCGCAGTCTGGCCGTCGTCCGTGAGCGCGCCCGACGGGACGCAAGAGCGCTTCGAGCTCTTTAGGCTTGGCAAGATCGCAGGACCAGACGTGGTTGAGCTCGCAAAGAGGGATGCGGCCTGGGTAGGCTGCGAGGCCGATGGCTGGCTCCCGAGGGATGCAGACACAAGAGAACGAATTGACCAACTGATTG
>DATLAJ010000110.1 GCA_035527515.1 bacterium | reverse complement strand
CCAAGTTCTGCATTTGAAGTTCTGCAATCGTGTGCTCGTGGTTCCAGAGGCTGTCCAATAAAGGGGTCAGCCGTGTTTCTTGTAGGGGCGATTCACGAATCGCCCACAATATGTTGTGGCGCTGGCGTCGGGCGGTTCGTGAACCGCCCCTACATCCAGGGCCAGGCATCCTTAAACACAAGGATTCTGCCATGCAGATGCACTTATTGGACAGCCTCAAACCTGCGAAGGCTAATAGCTGTCTTGGCAGAAGCTATTTTCCGTCGAAATCGGGACCAGAGGTCCCATCATTGCCTCCGCTATTATCAGGCTCTATCACGGATTCTGGCGCGCCATTCGCTTTCACCAACTTGACATCGGCGACCTCAAAGCATTTAGTCACTCCCGAGGCGAGCTGAACATCGACCGTTTGCTTAAGAGGGTTGACGGTCTTGACCTTCCCGGGGCCAGAAGGCGTCTCAACGGCCGCACCTTCCTTCGGTATCCCGCGACTCAGCTCTTCGTACATGGATTCCTCATAGACCAGGCAGCAGAGCAGTCGGCCGCATACTCCAGATATCTTGGAGGGGTTGAGCGTCAGATTCTGGTCTCGCGCCATT
This sequence comes from bacterium, assembly GCA_035527515.1. NCBI lineage: Bacteria > bacterium. Next base: position 22,193 of record DATLAJ010000110.1, on the reverse strand, counting down.
TTTTTGGAGACCGGCTGAAAGTTATGGAGAAACGCCTTGCAACAAAGCTCCCGACCGCAATAGCCTATGCCCCCGAGTATCTTCGCCTCGTCCCGGACGCCGACCTGTTTGAGCTCTATCCTTGTCCGAAACTGATGTGCGAGGTCGCGAACAAGCTCTCGAAAATCGACCCTAGTTTCCGCGGTGAAATAGAATAGAGCCTGCGACCTGTCGAAAGCATACTCGACCCGAACGAGCTTCATCAGAAGCTCTCTTTTCTTGATCAGTTGCCGGCAGGCCTCGAACGCATCTCGCTCCATTTTTTCGTTTTCAAGAACCTTCTTGAAGTCATCCTCTTTCGCGAGGCGCAGCACTTCCCATTGGTCTGAGGAGAGCTTCTCGGGGTCGGTCATTTTGGGGCCAGAAACGACCCGGCCAAATCGCTCTCTCCCTTTCGAGCCGACAATACAGAGATTGCCGGGGTCGAGCCATAGGTGGCGACAAGCACACTGCTCAAAAGAACCCATCTGGCGCAATCTGACGGTTACAGCTATTACCTGCAAGAATATTCAACCTCTCTTGAACTTATGGCTTAGGAACTTCAGTACAAAAGACAACCATACGTGGCGGCATAAAAAGATCAAGAACCGGTGGTGATAAGCATGTTGCTGTTTGGTTGAAGTTATCACAACAAGAAGTTCTATGCGCTGCGTAGCTCGCGAACGGGCATTGCATTGCACCGCCCCGTTGTGGTAATACTAATGCCAATGGCAGATTGGTTTGTGAGCTACGGGATTAGGTGAGGGTGAATCAGAGCCCGGTCACACTGGGTCGGTGCGAGGCGCCGAAGCGCAGGTCAAGGATAGCCAAGTTCTTCATAACGCGTCGTCTAGGTGTGTCGAGGCTTGCGCTCGTTGTGCTGGTGCCCACGATCCTTTTCACGCGACATTCCTTCCCTGGGGACTCCGTGACGTGCTATGTCATGCAGGTCCTAGGCCCGGCGCTGATAATCGTGGGTGGTCTCGGGCGAGTCTGGTCTATTCTGTATATCAGCGGCAAAAAAAGTAAGAAGCTGACATCTGCCGGCCCATATTCAATGATGCAGCATCCGCTCTATTCGTTCAGCGGCATTCTGTGCTTGGGCGTGGCGATCGCGTTTGAGAACGTGCTTCTGCTGGTATTCATGGTTCCGCTATTCGTCCTTTACTACTTTGCGGTCATATCGAGAGAAGAGGGGAAGCTCTCAAAGGAGCTCGGCGCAGAATACGACCGATACCGCATGGCAACGCCCCGGTTTCTCCCTGCCGTTTGGAAATACCGCCGGGGCGCCTGGAAGGATGGTGTGATGGCGATCGAGGAGCGCGCGGTGCTTCGGACGATAAGGGAATCGATGTTGTTCTTGCTGCTGATCCCGCTGGCGATCGTGGTCAACCTTATGCATGGGACGGGCGTTCTACCAGCTGTTGTGCTCTTTTAGTCTGACGTTCGCTTATGCACTCAGACGTGGCGGTGCCGCACCCCGAGTCCTCGCAGAGCGCGTCAATACAACCCAGTCGATTACTGCTTTTGCCCCGCCGGTATTTGCTTGCGTCTGAGGAACAGGTTGAGGCCCAGAAAGACAAGACAAGAGACCGCAACGCCAAAGACAGATGGGTCAAAGGTGTCCATGAATTCATACGCGGCCTTGCCAAGAGGCGCCCAGTCCAGCCTGGCGTTCAGGAAGAGGAGGCCTCGGTAGGCCAGTGTTGCCCCTGTGGCCACGAGCATCGTGACAAAGATGTCCCTAGAGAGTCTCTTGGACCGATTCTTAGACAGCACACCTACGACCACCGGGAGGATTATCGCCGGCGCCCAAACATGATAAGTGAACAGTAATAGACCGATGATGTCTGACCAAAGGATTGCGACCAGTATGGCCGCGCCTCCCAGGCCGGCAGAGCAGATACGGGCAAGCCTCAGCATCTTCCCATCTCCCTTGTCCTTCCAGCCAAGTTGATGCTCGAAGAGGTCCTTGACGAAGATAGCCGTGGAGGAGTTGAGGGCCGAGTCGGCGGATGACATTACAGCCATCAGCAGTGCGCCGATTATCATCCCGCCGATGACGGGGTTGTTCAGCTGCTTGACGACCATCGGCAGCGCTTGCTGAGGTTCGATATCGGGAAAGTTTATCCGTGCATAAAGCGCGATGAAGAATAGGACGACTGGAAAGACGATTGCCAGAAAGAACCCAACCCCGGCAATGCCTATCTTTGTCTGCCTGATATTCTTGCCGACGCAGTAACGCGTCGCGTAGCCGGGCGCGAACGTCTCGCCCAGAAGGAAAGCAAGAAAGGTTGTTATGAGAAATAACCACCCCTTGCCACCCTCCATTTGAAAGAATTCAGGTTTGATCATATCCGTTACGCCATCCCAGTGCAGGATAATCGTCGGCGCACAGGCGGCAAGCGTTACGACAAAACCGACCATAAGCACGACAAACTGGTACACGTCAGTGTGAATTACCGCCAGAAGCCCGCCAGCCGTGCTGTAAATCACCACCATGGAGCCACCGATGAGTATCGCCCAATTCAGAATGCTCTGCGTTTCCGCAAACTGGGGTAGGATCGCGGACAGAACCCAGCCGAATGCGGCCATCTGTGCGGCAACTATGAAGACTGAGAACAGAAGAGAGAGAATCAGAACCAAGAATCGCGGGCCCTCACCAAAACGGTGCCCAAAATAACCCGCCACCGTGTAGAGCTCCGCTTTTCGGAACTTTGGAGCTACGACCAGGCCCGAGAAAATGAAATGGATATACCATCCCATTGAGACCAGGAGCATTAGGATGCCCCAATCGTAGGTTTTGCCGATCGCCCCGATCGAGGCCCCGCCTCCGATGACGGTGGCGCCCATCGTGCAGAAGAGAAAGAACCAACCGACGTTGCGCCCAGCGACCAAGAAGTCGTCGGTGCTCCCAACCTCTTTTGCTTTGCGAACGCCCTTGATAAAAACGAAGACGACATATCCGATAACGATGGCCCAGAGTATCAACTGATTAGACAATGGTCTCCTCCGTTGAGAGCGCTAGACGCAGAAAAGGCGACCGCCGCAGTGATTGGCGTTTACACGGCTTGCCAGCGCTCGAGCAATCCTTTAAGCCGCCCTCCGACGTCTAGAACTGCCAGTTGAACAGGTTCAGCGCGCAAGGCGTCGATAGACTTCCCAATGAGATGGTAGGTCATGCCTTTAGGCCAATATTCGTTGATCCAGGCGTCAAATTGGTCCGCGCTGTACCAATAGGACTCGTAGTCAGTGTGCGTTTGAATATGACCTGTCTTGATCACCTGTTTGACAGCCGCCTTGTCGCGCCGAAGCATAAAACCTTGCTTGACAAGTCGGCCTTTTCGGTCAAATACATCGATGCTGAGAGTCTGCTGTGCGCCATGAGCTCTTCTGTAGCCTTGAGGAACCTGAATATGGCGGGAATCGGCATAGGTGTCCGGCTCAAGCCATAGTGGCTGCCCGCAGACATCCATAGTGGATTCGTAATTACTGAGTGCGAAAGCCTGCGCTGCCTCCTGAAGATAGCCGCTAATGAGGGCGATTCCGCCGCCGGCCTCGACAGCTCGGCGCATAGTCTTGAAGAGCTCCGCCGCGCCTGACGGGCCCTGCATGACGCCGATGCTGTTGCAGAGTGACACGACTACCGGCAGCGGGTACTTCTTCAATGGTCCTAGCTCAAAAGCGGAGCCTACCCGGAAAAACAACTTCGAGCCAATCAAGGCGCCCAGCCCAGCGGAAACAAGTTTTTCTTTGGCCAGCTCGATCATGTGTTCTGAGAAATCCAGTCCGCCGACGGAACGCAGCCGTCGCGCCAGCAAGGGGTCGTACCCGCAAACGGGAAGGGATTGGCGCGCTCGGCGGAGCTTTTCGGCCGAATCTGGGTCCAAGTCCGCATCATTTGCCGTTTTCAGACCATAGCGCAGGTGTAAACGGCCAGACCCACAGCCGACGTCAAATAATTGAACGGACCGGCCACGCTCACGGACAAGATAAAGCAGGAGACGGTCGAGAAAATCCTCCTCAAAGGCCTCGTATGCCACTATATCCGGATGTCCGCAGACAACATGCTCTTCGTAGCGGTGCACGCATGAGTCCCACACGTTCCTGTCCCGCTGCTGCGCTCGGCTGAGTTGTTTATCCATCTGTGGCCAAGCTTATCTGGTTTTCTTGGTGGTTAGATGAGATGGCGGGGGAGACCTTGCATTGTTCGTTTTGCAGGTCCTTCTGGAACTCTTCAAGAGGTGGTTCTACTTCCTTTAAAACGTAACTACCGCTCATTAGCCTGAGTAACGCCGAGTAATTGAGATGGAATCGAATCTTATCCCCGACCTTAAGGCCACCACTCTCATCGCCAACATTGATAACGGTAATGTCGCTGCTGGCGCCTGCGATCTTATACTCCTTGTTGACCGGCGCAAGCCCGGCGACATCCGTATCCAGCTGCCCAACATTTACTAGCGCCCGATACCCCCGCTGTCCAGGCGAAATCTCTTCCTGGTTCATACCGTTCTCGAAAGGAGTCACGGCACTGGTCTCAACCAGCGGAACCAGGCCCTTCTCCTTGATCTCGGTGATCTCTGCCTCAAGCAGCACCACGTCGTCCCGAAGTTCGGGTAACGTGCCCCCATCAATTAGATTGGTGCCCAAGAAGAGCGCCTCACCTATGCGGAAGTGATTGATGGCTTTCGGCAGCAGTCCCTCTAGAATAAGAGGTAGGGAAATGGTAGAACCGGCAGAGACCATCGGCAGTTTCCGTTGGAACTTCAGCTCAAGCAATTCGCGGTAAAGCAAGAGCTGCATGAACTGATCAACTGTAGGCACCGCACCGGCCAAACAGCCTAAGTTGGCGCCGATTCCAATAACCTCGATGTGCGGCAACTGAAACACCTGCCGATAAAACTTCACCAGCGAACCCGGCAGTATCCCCTCCCGCAGATCGCCGAGCTCAATCATGATGATGATACGATGTATCTTGCCGAGGCGGCCGCTCACCTCGTTGAGCGCCTCGATAACCTTAATCTCACTGTTCAGGCTGACATCCGCGAGGCGCACGGTCTCCTCGATCGATGACAGGGAAGGTCCACGTAGGTACCACGCCTCGAAATCAGGGATAATTCGCTCGATGGCGCGGAGGTTATCGAGGCGAGAATCGCCCATCGACCGAACACCCAGAAGCTGTAGAGCTGTTAGCGCATCGGTGTGGCCGCACAAGACTTTGGTGACTACCGTCCAGCTAGCTCCTTGACGCTTCATCCAGCCGCTGACTACAGCGACATTATGCTCCAGCGCGTCGAGGTTAATGATAACCCGGCTCACTTGATATACCTCATCTCGGCATATTTGCTTGTGAACCCGAGTCGATAATAGAGCCGCTTGGCTGGATTGGCGTGCTCAACGTGTAGCTTGATGTCTCCATCGCTGATCTGGACCCCTTTCCTGACCAGCATCGCTCCAATGCCCTTGCCACGCATTGATGGCGCCACTGCTACAAACAGAAGCAAGTTCTCAGGCACGTAGCCCTTCATGCCCGTTCGCAGCATTACAAGTGCACCCGCCAGGTGACCGGCAGACTCGGCAATCAGGACGAAACCGCCCCTACCAGGTTCGGACGAAAGAGCATAGTCAATGCCGCTATCAATATCAGATACCGGGTCTTCGAAGGGCTTGAGGCTCTTGTGGAGAAACCCCGCAAGCTTCTGCCGGTCTAGATATGCAGGAAAATCCTCGTCCTTTTTTATCACGAGGATCTGAAGCTCAGGAACTTCTAGGTTAACGTCGCTTTGTGGTATCTCGGATTGGTTAACGTTGTGGATAAAACCCTCCTAACCTTGTTCATCAAATAATTGCATCATTTCAACTTATATCTATTTGGCGCCAAAAGAAGCCGTTTCCCCACCAAAGAACGCTAACCATTAAGAGGCTCCCTCTGGGGAAGCGCAAATTTGACCCTCCCTTTTAGTTAAACACAAATCAGTAAGCGTGTCAAGTCGCTTTGCGGATGAATAGGCTTTTGCCCTGCCCGGCACACCGGAAGGACCTCATCGGCATCACCATGAAGGCCAGTCAGCAATTGCTTGACCTGATGCGGAGCTGGCTTATATTACATGCTGGAATAGGGGTGAGAGAAATGCCGAGAAGAGCAACGGTAGCAGAGCAGAGGAAGTACGCTGTTCTTGATGTCCAGTCTGCGAAAGAGGTCGCATCGGGCTGGCTCGAGAACGCCCAGCTACAGAACGCTGTTGATTTCGGTCTGCCGGAAATAGACGATCGCTATCACGTCTGGCGCACAGCCCTCCTGAACAGGTCAACCGGTCAGCGTATTGGCGAGGTTGTCATAGACGCTCGCACGTCGCTGGTTCTCGAAGACAAGTCAACCTCGCCTTCGGTGTTGGAGGCCTGCCTTCTTGGGAGAAATGAGGACGTCCACAGAGAATCAACAGACCGCACCAAGCAGATACGCTTTCGTTCATCTTTGCGCAGCACAATCGCTCTAGGTGACAGCGAAGAGATACTGCAAGACCTGCCTGCTGGCTGCATCGATCTCGCCTTCACTTCGCCGCCCTACTTCAACGCTCGGCCTGAGTACACCGATTACATCTCCTACGAAGACTATCTTCTCAAGATCCGCAAGGTGATACGGAACACTCATCGCGTCTTGTCCGAGGGCCGCTTCTTTGTCATGAACGTGTCGCCGGTTCTCATAAGACGGACCAGCCGGAATCAGTCTTCGCGCCGAATCGCACTGCCATTTGACCTACATAGGGTTTTCATCGATGAGGGATACGACTTCATAGATGACATCATCTGGGTGAAGCCGGAAGGCGCCGGTTGGGCAACTGGTCGAGGGAGGCGATTTGCAGCCGACAGAAATCCACTTCAATATAAGCCCGTCCCGGTGACGGAATACGTGCTGGTTTATCGCAAGCACTCTGCGAAGTTGATTGACTGGAACATCCGGACTCACCCAGAACCCGGGTCAGTCAGAGCGTCCCGCATTGGTGACGGTTATGAGCGAACGAATGTCTGGAGAATCAAGCCCGCACACGACAGACGGCACCCCGCCGTCTTTCCAGTTGAACTAGCTGAGAGAGTCATTACATATTACTCGTTCAAAGACGACGCAGTGCTAGACCCATTCGCGGGGATCGGCACAGTTGGCAAGGCTGCCGCAAAACTGGGGCGCCGGTTTGTGCTAATCGAGTTGAGCCCAGATTATATCGACATCATTCGTGAAGAGGCCAAGAATTGGCTCGGCAAAGAAGCCGGGCAGGTGCTGACCATAAACTGTCCGCCAATTGAGACAGAAGACATCCTTTTCTGAGTGAGGATATGCCGAAAGGAACATCTGAGGTAAAAAGTCTCAGCGAACTAATGACACCTGCCGGACTGAAGCTACTTTCAGCTAGCGGGACCGACTTAGTTCGAGAAATAGGTTTAGACGTGGTGCGGGGAGTTGTGCTTGATGTTCTAACTGGGCACAACATCCGGGACTCGACCGAGGTTTTGACGCGGCGCCGCATTGTTGCGATCAATCTCGCAACGGTCGATCTCTTTCTTAAGGGCTTGGCTCTATCTAACAGCTTCATCAGTGAATTGCCTCATCTGGCCACGACCATTCTTGGGGCGGGCGCTCCTAGCAAGGCAGAAAGATGGCTAGCTCAATGGGTTCTCGGCCTGACAGACAAAGGCTTCCAGAATGTTTTGAGGGACAATCCGGATGCGCTTAAGAGATATCGAGACCGTTACATCGAGACCTGCCGGCAAACAATCGAGAAGCATACGGAACGCAGTGGGCAATTGCGTGGCAGCTTAGCGATCGATTCTGGTGTTCGAGCGGAGATCAATTGGCTGGCCATGACATATCTTCTCAACACGATTGGGTCCCAGACTTTGGCGATTCGTGGGTCCGACAAATCAGCCTATGGCAAGCTATTCGAGAAGCTGATTCTTGGTTCTCTGCTTCACATCCTGGGGTTCAAGTTCGTCACCTGTCCGCCGGATGAATTCGACGGCGTGTTCTGGTTGTCTTCAAAAGACAAGCGGCGCGAGAGCGATGCAACGCTGTTGTATCAAGCGGGCAAGGGCGTGCGCTTTGACATAGGCTTCATTGGCCGTGGGAATCCTGAGATCTCACTAGATAAGGTGACACGATTCGAGCGCGAGATTGAGATAGGCGGTTCTGCGCACTACATGGCGACGATCATTATCGTTGACCGTATCGGTCCGAACAGCAGCATTGAACGTCTGGCGAGAGAGATAGGCGCCTGCATCATACAGATGAGCGCTGGATATTGGCCCCGGGAAGTTGCTCAGGAATTGAACCGCGTGTTGGGCTTTGAGCACAAGCTCTTGAAGATGAAGCAAAGCCGAATAGGTAAGTTCCTTGAGCGAGAGCTGAGCACGGTTCCTCTTGAGGATTTCATCGGCCCGAGCAGTGACTAGCCCGTGTGTGTATTGGACAGCGGCCTTTTACTTCAAGCACCGTCCCAGGCTAGTCAGCTTCACGTCGCCGCCCCTCGCCGAAATGTGCCGAAGGGGGGACTCGAACCCCCACGTGCGCAATTACACACTAGGTCCTGAACCTAGCGCGTCTACCAGTTCCGCCACTTCGGCATCAATCTATTTAGCGGGCATCCGGCTGATTGTCGGCCTTGGGAAGCATTTTTTGATGGCCGAACTAATCTCACGATGCTCGCAGTCTATCTGAACGATATTCGGCGCTTCTGTCGATGCTGTCAAGAGCGCCCGATTGCGCTCTACATCTCTACATCTTGCCCTTAAGAGCGCGGTAGTATCGCTCATCGCCGGCTTGGGTAGCACGCCCACGCACTTTCCAAACCGCGCAGTGGCACGCCGGCTATCAGTCAGCACAACTCTCAAGACCATAAAAAGCTATGACAGAAGATAGAATCCAAACCTCACGTGGACAGCGTTAGGCTAAGCTCTTCTATTGCCATATATTGAGCGGCAAGATAACGTTCTAGAGATTGGCAAGAGCGCCTCGGCCCGGTCGGGGAGTGCGCTTGCTGGTCGTAGAGTTTGGATAACTGAGAGCCGCGAAGCTGAGTTTGGGTAGTGCTTAGGGCTGCCTGTTAAGGAGCAGCTCTGGCTGGAGTTTTTGGAATGATTGGAATGAGAAGTTGACGAATGGAGTGAACGAAGTGTTTTCTACTCGCAAGAGGCGGCTGCATCTCGTTGTCCTCCTGTGTTTTGCGGCTTTTTCGTTGCTTCTCTACTTCAAGACCACCTCGTACTACTTCTGCGCCGATACGTTCGATTTTCTTGGCCCTTTGAGCAAGGCCAACCTGGACCACGCCCTATTCAATCCCGAGTTGACATACACCTACCGGCCAGTCCCTCGCCTCTCCTGGCTTGTCTTCTTCACTTTTCTCGGAAGAGACCCGTTCTGGTATCACGTCATCAATATCCTCACTCATGCGCTCTGCGGCTTTCTGATCTATCTTTTGGCGAGGCGACTCAGGGATGAGACGTGGTGGGCTGTGTTCGCCGGCGCGATTTTTTTGTCGATGCCTGTCCATTTCGACGCCGTGAGCACCATATACCACTGGGTAGAGCCGGTCAGCACTTGCCTCTTGCTCATTTCGTTACTTCTTTACATGAAGGCCACTGGCGGGGACCGTAGGCGGCTGCCCTGGGCCTCTGCACTTGTATATTTGATCGCGATAATGACCAAACAGAGCACCGCATCGATGCTGCTTTTCTTGGTCGCATGGGAGATTCTCATCGACAGAAAGGAGCGGCCGTTCTGGGGCTACATTAGTGGCCGCATCAAATACTGGCTTCCGCTTGTTGCTGCGCTTGGGCTCGCGGCTGGGCTCAACTTCATGGCGAAGCCAGGCGACAAGGATGTGGGGATGGTGCTGTCAATCTCGCTGAGTTACAGGTTGCCCTTTTTCCTTCTTTCGATGCTGGTCAAGGCGGCCAAGCCGTGGTTCTTGCCGGGACTAATACTAATGGTCATGGCCCCGCTCATAAAGGGAGGAAGACTTGCCAGATTCTCGCTTCTTGCCACGGCGCTCTTGCCGTTTCCATTCTACGCTCTCACCTCCGACCGGCATGCATACCTCCCCAGCATCGGCCTTGCGCTCGCGCTGGCCGCGCTGATCAGGTCTCGTGCTTCGCAGAGTAGCGCAGCTTCGCAGAGTAGCATCGGGGGCCGGGCAGCGCCCGGCACGAACAATGTCGCGACATTTGAAAAACTTAGGCCGCATCGCGCAAGCAGCCACAGGCGGCCGGCCCCGGTGCTCATTGATGTTCTGCTCCTGTGCACCATCATCGGTTTTTTCCTGATGCCATATCGCGCTTTAGGTCCTGCCTCGTTTGGCAGTGCGGCGGGGCAGTTGCATTCCCAGGTCGATCCGGCATATTGGCAATCGGTGGGAATCACGCTCAAGAGGCTAATCTTTGGCGAATCGCTTACTGCGCAGGGTCTGTCCATCAGATCAGCGCTTCTCATGCTTGCGAGCGTCGTGAACCTGCTGGCCATTCCTGGGCTCGCCCTGTTTCGGGTCTTTCGCTGGCGAGGGCCGTTGAATCAGCTCGCCTGGCGCTCTGTCAGGATAGGCCTCCTAGTCGTGTTACTCGTCGTGTTCTCCGCTGCGACTTTCTCGCGGACGGGCAGCGATTGGCGCCCTGACGCCTGGAAGGCGGACGCGGTGGTGATGGACATGAAGACGCGGGTTCCCGACCTGCCTAACAACACTACTGTTTATGTCTCCGATGACAGCGCCTTGCCGCCGCTCATGCGGATTGAGTTCTACTACGACCTGAAGCAGATTGCCGCCAAGAGATACTCTGATTTCTTCTGTGACGTAGCCAAGGGCGAGCAACCGCCCAGCCCCGAGCAAATGCGCTGTTTCGTGTTTCAGGACGGTCGGCTCCTGCGGAGCGAGTCGGACGAGGCTTTGCTCCGGGAGAAGTTTAAGAATTGCTGGCGCCCGGAGTTCGCGAATACTGATATAACGCTTGGGCGATGGTCCATGCCCCGCCGGCCGGATGCTGGCGTTCTAGACGATAGGTGGCAGCTGCGGCGTTTCGGTCTGCCCGAACAGGTCGAAGGAGTTGGAGGTCGCCCGCTTCACGGCAAGGCATCGCTCTGCTATTCTGACCTGTCGGTTCCAACGCTTGCTGTCAACGAGGTGGAGCTCGTCTTGGGCGCCGAGTCGCCTGACCATGGCCTCCATAAGATGCGGCTTGAGTGGCAGCTGGACGGTCGCCGGTGGTTTGGTCGAGATTTTGACCTGCCCTACGACGGGGTTGTGCGGAAACAGACATTCAAGCTCAGCACTTCGCGGGACTGGTTTATGGCTGACCGTCTGACCGGCCTGTGCCTTGTTTTCGAGACGGAACCAGAGACAATTGAGGTTGATTCTGTGGCCCTGATGTTCGGTCTAAGGGTCGGTGTCGGCGTGATGTGGTTCCCTGGCGGAGATGAGCAGCTGCAAACTGCCTTCCAAGATATTTTTAGCGTGAGGTAGCATGTCGAGTCTTTCGGCGCGCAATGCCCTGGCCAGGGCGCTTGATGCGCCGCGAGCGGGTCTTTTTTGAGCGGGATTGGCGAGGGTTTATGGACGACGTGGAGAGAATGACGCCTACGGGGCACGGCGAACGTGTGGCGGTTTTCAGGGACCCGGAGCTTGCTTACCCATCGACCCCGCCTTTCAACCCGCCGATCGAGTATCCCGAGTATCCGTTCAAGGGCAAAGGTGCTCTGGATGAGACCAATCACGTCTATGCCGCCGTCCGCGAGACACTCCGCTTGCTTGGACTGGACGAGGCGCACTACGACCAGCCAAACTGGAACCCGTTGCGAGAGATCGTAACGCCCGGCGACCGGGTAGTCATCAGCCCAAACTTCGTCATGGACTACCACATCAACTCCGAAACGATCTTCTCGATCGCGACGCACGGCTCCGTCATCAGGGCGATAGCGGATTACGTCGAGGTAGCGCTTCGGGGCGAGGGCCGTATCCTGTTTGCTGACGCGCCTCAGTTCAACGCGCGGTTCGAGAGGCTCATCCAGCAAACCGGCCTCGAGCAAGTAGCCCAGTTCTACAGGAAGAGCTCGCGCGTCGAGACCGGCCTGATGGACCTGCGGCGAGTCAGGAGCACAATTCAGCACGGGCTCGTCGTCGATAGGGAGGTTGTCGATACGTTCGAGACCGAGAGCGTAATCGTTGACCTGGGCATGGACAGCATGTTCCCGGAGCTGGGAGAGACGCTCTCTAGTCTGTTTGGGTCGGATTATGACCGTCGCGAGACCTGCTCACATCATAACATGACCACCAACAGGTATTGCCTCTCGAAGAGAGTGCTGGAGAGTGATGTTCTGATCGGAGTGCCGAAGCTCAAGACCCATAAGAAAACCGGCGTAACGCTCAGCCTCAAGAACTTCGTAGGCATAAACACCGACAAGAACTTTCTGCCGCACTATCGCGTGGGTGATGCGCTGGAGGGAGGGGATGAGTTTCCGATCGAGAGGGACAGGCTTCTGCGGATAAAAACGAAGCTTGTCCGGAAGGCCATTGATTGCCTGCTGGCCAGAAGAGGTAGGGCAGTCGCCAAGATCGCCTCGGGGCTTTTGCCGATCCTGTTCCCCGTCAAGGAGCGGGGGGCGCACAGATCGGAACAGCCACAGATCGACGCCTTTTACAGGAAGTTCCTTCACAAGTCCGTGCGGATGGGCAATTGGGAGAGCAACGACACGACATGGCGGATGGTGCTCGACATAGCGCGCGCTTTTTTCTACGCCGGTGTTGATGGCAAGATGCAAGATACGAAGCAGCGGCGGTTCTTCGCGGTGATTGATGGAATTATTGGCGGAGACGCGAACGGCCCGATGGCCTCACAGCCACGCCGAGAGGGTGTTCTAGTGGCCGGCAGAGACCCGGTTGCAGTTGACTTCACAGCAGCCAGGATCATGGGCTTCGAGCCTATGAGCCTGAGCACTCTTGCCCGAGCTATGCAGGAGCACAGGTTCAGGTTAGGTAGCGCCGGCAACATCCTGCTTGGGACCAACTGGGATGACTGGACGAGCGGGATAACACCGGATAAGAGCCTCCGGTTTCGGGCGCCCGACCATTGGGACAGCATCGTGGCGTGGCAGCGGACACACTGAGCGAGAGGGCGACAGATGATCGAGTTTAAGATACGCGATTTCCTCTATCCGAGGCGCCTTCTTTACTGGCGATGGTTTCTCTGGAGGAGCCAGTATTATCCCCGTGAGCGGCTGCTCAGTCTCCAATGGAAGCTTTTGTCGAGAATGCTCGACCACTGTCTTGAGCATGTCCCCCACTATCGAAACCTCTTCAAGAAACTCGGCCTCAAAAGGTCCGATTTCAGGCGCCTGAGGGACCTGTCGAGGCTGCCTATCCTCTCGAAGGATTACCTGATCGAGCATCATGACGAGTTCAAGGCCGATAATTTCGAGAGGTTCCGGCCAAGGGCCATCCAAACGAGTGGGACGACGGGTTCGCCGCTGACGGTTTATTGGGATAGCGATTCCAACGTTATCGAGTTCACGTGTATGTGGCGGCATTTTTCCTGGCTCGGCTATCGGCTGGGCGAGCCGTTCTTGGACATCCGCAGCGTGGTAATGGATGCCCCGGGTGGCTACAAGTGGAACCGCAAGTGCCGCGGGCTTGAGATGTCTTCTGACATAATTGATGCGGCAAACATAGGCAAGTATGCCGAGCTCTTGCGCAGCTACCACGTGAAGCTTTGGCGTGGCCACCCGGCCGCCATCGATTCTCTATGCCGGCTCCTTTCGGACGCGGGTATCGACGACGTCAGACCCAAATGCGTCTTCACTGCGTCCGAGGCCGTGCTTGACCATCAGAGGAGGTTTATCGAGAAGTGGAGCGGCGTCCCCGTGTGCGATAATTATGGCCTGAAAGAGCACAATGTGTTGATCACTCAGTGCCCTCAGGGCGGCTACCACGTCGCGATGGAATATGGCATCGTCGAGATCATCAACGATGATGGGACGCCTGCGGGTCCCGGCGAGGAGGGCAGGATTATCGCAACAGGGCTTCACAACAAGGCCTTCCCCCTCATCCGTTATGACACGATGGACTACGCCACGCCAACGGACCGAATCTGCCGGTGCGGGCGAACCCTCCCACTTGTTGAGCGCCTGACCGGCCGGGTTGACGACCGCGTCCAAACCGCGGATGGCCGGTGGGTATCAGGGCTTTCTTTCGCATTCTTTTTCCCAAAAGGCATCAAGAGAGCGCAGCTACTCCAGAAGGAGAAGCTAACTCTTGACGTCTATGTCGTGCCCAATCCCGAGTTTGACGACGAGACCGCCAACACGCTGCGCGCCGAGCTCAAGAGGAAGCTCGGAGAAGCGATGGTAGTCCGCATCCACACCGCCGAGGAGGTCCCCTATCGCTCGTGCGGCAAGTTCAAGTTCGTTATCAGCCAGATGGATGAGAAGCCGCCCAGGTAGCAGGTTGTAAGTTGAAAGTAGTCCGCTGCCGGGCCGAAGAGCGGGCGCAGGAGGCGTGGGATTCCGGGCGCAGAGTCGCACACCACGGTAGAGCTGATTCAGCTGGCGAAGTAGCGATAATAGATAAACAGCAGGATGCCTGTCGCGGTCGCCAACACAGCGTAGGCGTAAAAGATGGCGAGACTTGGCTCGAAGAACGTTAGGACATACATCCCAGCTATGGCGACCATTCCGACCGCGAATATGGTGACGAAGACCCTTATCTCGCGGGGACGGAGCTTCAGCAAGAAAATCAACACAAAAATACCGATGCAGACCGCCGCCATCAGAATGACGAATCTCACGTCGCCAAATATCTCCACCATATTCTCCATCTTACTCGCCATGAAAGAGCACTTTCATTAGAGCGCCACCGTCATTGATCAGAGAAATGGCTCGCGGCAACGGCACACACCTCACCTTCTGACCGCCCAACTTGCCAACACTCGGCTTCAATGCTAAATTTGACGCCCTACGGATTATTACTGATAACTATATTGTAGAATAATGTCAATTGCTCTTTCAAAGTCAAGATGTCTTTTGTGATCACGGCCGCTTTTCTTGCATGTATTATCCTGCTTGCGTGGTTCTCTGCGCAGCACCCTGCGTCAGCGATAGCGCTCGGGGCCTTTTTCTTCCCCTTCGAGAGCTATTATCAGCTTGGCGTTACCATCACGAGCAACGAGCTTCTGATACTATCTATCTTTTCAGGATTGGTCGTTCGATTCATAAGGGGCAATATAGACTTCAGGAGAATCCTCAGGGTCTGCCTGCTTTTCATGCCGTTTTGTGTGTGGATGTTTATCTCGAGCGCTTCTGCAGCTTCGACTTCAAATGCACTCAAGGATATCCTTCGTTGGCTCTCATTTTTTGCGGTTTTCACGGTTTCTGCCCTGTCCATGGAGAGCCTCAACGATCTTAGGAAGCTCATCATATCGCTTGTCGCGGCCAGCGTGCCAGCCTCGCTTTATGGCATCTTCCAGTCCGTCATGGGACCCCCCTCGGCCGCGTTTGAGCTCGAACCGCACTCCCGCATCGATTCGCTCTTCTGTCTAACGACTGGATGGCACGTCAGGGCGCACTCGTTCTTCAATCAGGCCAACTCGTTTGCGTGCTACCTCGTGATCATCCTGCCGCTCTGCATATTCCTATTTGCGCGAAACAGAACAGCATTAGGCAAGGCCGCTGCCGCTGCTGCCCTCGTGCTCAACCTCATCGCCCTGATGCTCACGTTCTCCCGCACATCGTGGCCGCTGGCCCTGGCGTCACTCGCTGCTCTTCTTTATTTCGGCAGAGCGAAAGGTGAGGCTAAACCCTCAGGCCGCCGGCCGCTAATGCTAGTCCTGCTTGCGGTGCTGGCGCTCGCCTTAGTCGCAGCTGTGCTCTTTCGAGGCGCGGACTTCGCCTCGCTCGTGTCGATGGACTCGGGCATTCAGCGAGTGCATCTCTACCGTGCAGGGCTGTCGATGATCGCAGAGCGGCCTGTCCTCGGCTATGGACCCGGCAACTACCACCTGGCGATGGCGCACGTCCAGATGGGCAGTGGCGAGGAGCGCCTCAAGCGAGCGCACCTGCACAATCTTTACTTACAGACAGCGCTGGAATCTGGGATAGTTGGCCTGTGCGCCTTCCTTTTCTTCGCCGTGTCGGTGGTCTGGCTTCTGATTCGCTCCTTGCGCAGCACCCAAGCTGCTGATGCGAGATACCTTGCCGGGGCGGTCTGCGTCTCGGCGTGCGCCTTCTTTGCCTACAATATGATCGATGTCTTTCGATACCACGGCGTGCATCTCATCGCGGGGGCGATCATGGGAGCGGGGCTCGCGATACGGACGCTGGCTAGGTCTCACGAAGGGTCAGCGAGGTCGTGATGCTGGCAGTTTCTTTGGCGAGAGCGCCTAGGGACGTAGGATGAATCTTCTTCAGAGAGTCTTTATGAACGTGTCGTTCAAGAGCCTCGGCGAGGTCGGACGCAAGGTTATCGGTTTCGGCTTCGTCATATTCTTGGCGCGCACGCTTGGCGATAAGGGTCTAGGGAAGTATGGCTTCCTGTTGCTCTACACGAACCTGTTTGCGATGGTCGCCGACGCGGGGCTCAACACGCTCTACGCAAGAGAGAGCGCCAAGGAGCCCCAGAGCAGGCAGCAGACCATGTCCGCCCTCCTTCTGATCAAGCTCATACTGAGCGCCGTAACGGCCATCCTCGTGGCGTCAGTAACCTACGTGCTCATTGCGGCGGGGAAGATCGACCTCTCCTCGGCAGACCTCCTGCCCCTGGCACTCTTCGCACTCTATTGGATATTGAACACGATGATCGATCTGGTCAACGCAGTCTATATTGAGCGGCAGAGACTCGCCTACGATGCCGCGATCAACCTCGGCCATCGAGCGCTTGCTGTGGTTCTGGGCGTAGTCCTTGTTCTCGTCTTCAGGAATGTTCTTGCCGTCTCCGCTTCCTACGTAATAGCGGCCGTTGTCTCGCTTGTGGCAACGTGCTTTGTCGTTGCATCGCGGTTCAAGATCAGGCCCTGGCCCAGCTTACGGACTGGCCGCGTGCGTCATCTGCTCCTCGAAGCCCTGCCGCTCATATTCTCCCTCTTCTTCTCCTTTGTCTATTTCCACATCGACGTTGTCATGCTAAGGATGTTCACCAACGAGGCGGTAGTCGGCTGGTACGTGGCGTCCTTTAAGATTCTGGAGTTCACGATGCTCCTGCCGGGCGCAGCAGCCATGGTCGTTCTACCGCTTTTTGCCAAGCAGTTCGTAAGAGATAGGGAGCAGCTCGTGGTCATATCTGGGCAGCTCGTCCGCATCCTGTTCGGAGCCGGGCTTTTCGTGGCCTTCGTTCTGACAACGCTTGCCGGCCGGATAATCCCGATCTTCGGCAAGGACTTCGGGCCCCAGTCGCAGCTTGCTCTTCAGATACTCGTGTGGACAATCCCACTTATCTACGTCGATTATGTGCTGATCTATCTCCTTGTGGCCAGCAGCCATCAGCGCAAGAATGCGATAGCCGCTTTCTTCTGTGCGATGCTCAACATCTCACTCAATTACGCCCTCATACCGTCCTACAGCTACAAGGGAGCAGCTGCCGCAACCGTCGTAACGCAGGTCCTATTGATGATGCTCAGCGCACATTTCGTTAGGAAACCGCTCCCCTCATTCAGAATGTGCAAATACATACTCCGGGTCGCGGCCGCCGGCGCCTTTGCGGGCGCTGCGCTGTGGCTTGCGCGTGGCCTCGGGTCGGAGCTTCAGTGCGTTGTAACCTTAGCGGTCTTTGCTATCTGTCTTTTGCTCTTCAAAGGGGTAACGAAAGAGGACAAGGAGCTCCTGTCGCAGCTCTTAGCACGAGGCAATGCGAGCAGACAGACCATCTCCTGACGCGAGAATGCGGACGTGAGTCGCCGCCGAGCCTCTTGGCTTCTGGCGCTAATCGTCAGCGTTCAGGTCGGCGCAAGCGTCTTCTGGATTGCATACGACAGGCGGCCACCTTGCGGCCAGGACTGCGTGAGGCACACGCTCGATGCGGTCCGCATCCTGCCACAGACAAGCCGCTTCACGGCCGGCTTGATCAACATTATCGATCGCTATTTAGACGCATATCCTCCTGCGCACAGGTCTGTCGTCGGCAGCCTCTTCCGCATTTTCGGTGTGGACAAGAGACTTGCGCTGGGCACATCCGCCCTGTGCTTCGCAGCGCTTATCTTGGTCGTGTATGCCATCTCGAGGTCTCTTGTTCAGGAGAGCGCCTCGCCCGCCCTGCTCGCCGCGTTCCTGGTCGGATGCTTCCCCGCCGTCTTCGCGGCTTCGCACTTCGACAATCTCAGCATGATGTTGACGTTAGGTGTGGCCTTGAGCGTTCTGTGCCTCATCCGCACTGACGGTTTTCGGGGGGCTGGCTGGTCCGCTGCGCTTGGCCTATCGCTTGGACTCGGGCTTCTGATCAAGTGGACATTCTTCGTGTTTCTGGTCGGCCCGTTGGCACTGACTATCGCGAGCAGAGCCCGCCAGGGCATCATGTCCAAGAGACTGCGAAACCTCGGCATCGCGATCGCGTTTGCCCTCTTAATCGCGCTCCCGTGGTACGCAAAGCACCTTGAAGACGTGCTCTCGCTTTTTCGGCTCAACAAGGATATCTACACGGGCATATATCCATCACACCCTTTCAACTTGTTCAGCCTCGGCTTCTACATCATCCGTTTCATAGGTGGGATGACCCCGGTCCTTTCCGGTGTGGTTGTGCTCGGCTTTGTGGTCCTGTTGATCAAGAGAAGATTAAACCGCGTCGCCATCCCCCTAGGCTGGGTTATGGGTGCGTTCGCCATCATGCTCTTCTTCTATCCCAAGTGGCCGCGATACATGCTGCCGGCATACCCCGCCCTCGCGATTGTCGCTGGCCACGGTATCTGCTCATTGAAGCCATCGACTGGTCGGTCAGTCCTGATCACACTCATTATTGTACTGGGACTTATCATGCTCTTGCAGGGGGCTATACCCCATGACGTCATCGCCACTACCTTCAGGTCCTCTTTCTTCGAGCACCTCGTAACGCCTCTGTTCCCGACACGAGACGATTGGCAGATACCGCGCATCGTTCGCACAATCGCTGCTGACTGGGGACGTCCTTCAGAGCTCTGCTCGGTGGCAGTAGCGCCCAAATTGCCGGCGTTGCAGGCGATCTACTGCAACTTCGAGACGATTATGAATCAGAGAAAGAGGATTCTCTTTAAGACCTTGAGCAGTGACAACTTTTTTTGGTATCTCGTTGACTCGGACTATATCGTCACCAGAACTGGCCCATTCCTGACGTTGTCTTGGGAGGCCGAGGCCTCGCCCTGGGTGCCTGCCGACCGGCAGGTTCAGCTTCTGGAGAAGCTACTCGCCGATCCGCCAAAGCTGTTAAGCCAACACTATCAGCTGGTTGCCCGATTCAACGGCAGTGATGATCAGACCATAACAATCTCGAGGCGGACCTCGAAGTTCACTCGGGATGAGCAAGTGGAGCTGCTGGAGCTGCTGTCGCCGATATTCCGCAAGCCGGAGGAGAAAGAGATCGCACTCAGGATAATCTATCGCCGGCGGGGCTGGTTTGGGCGCTCGCGCAAGCTCTGGGAGAAGCTCGAGGACGAGGGCCTCAATCGCTCCTGGCTCGATACGGAGCGGGGGCCGGACCTCGTCGATGTGCTCGAGGCGGAGGACATGGTCCACAACTTCAGGGCGGGCATCTTTGCGGGAAGAAGAGTGCACGGCGGCTGGGAGATACTCCGCCCCAGCGAGCAGCTGGCTCCCGTCCTTCTCCCAGAAGGTCAGGCGTCGCTAACGCTTGTCGCCCAGGCAAAACCGAAAGGGGGAGAGTGGCCGACTATTCAGGTCGCGTTGGACGGGAAGGTTCTGTGGCAGGGCAAGATAACGTCAGAGGAGCCTTCGCTCTATCGATTCGAGGCGCAGACACAGAAGCGTAGCGGGATGCTTTGCATCAAGATGCTTGCGCCGCGGGGCAGCGAGGAGCGCGATGGGAGCTCCGTCGTCCTCGACAAGGTTATCATCAGAAGGGCCAGCAATCCCTCGGGACAGCGCCATCGCCCTCCCGCAGAGGGATAAGGACTGGACAAGCCCGGCCCTGGGTTCGGCCCCGGCAGGGCTTTTTAATCCCCTTTTATGCTAAACCAGAGCTCCGAGATCGGCGAGATCAGCTCGAACGTCCCGCGTTTTGTGAAGGCTGCGAGTATCTTGAAATCCACCGGTGGGACTGCCGCGGCCGGGATGACCAGCACGGGTATTGTCTCGCTCTGGTAGGCGGTGAGGCTATATGGGACAGCATTGAAGCCCAGCGTCCAATTGGGATAGGCGTAGAAGGTGGAGGAGCCATCTATGAAGCCAACAATGTGAAGGTCAGCGTCGATCGGCTCGCTCTGATCGTTTGAGAGGTCTGCCGTGATGTTCACGGTCTGGTTGGTCTTATAGACCTGCTCAACGCTGCTTAGGGAAACCAGCGGCGCATTTAGCAGGCCAGCGTCGCCACCATACTCGCCACCGTATATGCCCAGGCCTCCGGCCAGGCATGGCGAATCGGACGGCCATCCGGCCCCCGTCGTCTGCACGTGCACGTCGTCAACGAAGAACGTGTCGCCAGCTTTAGTGTAATCCTCGGTGGTGCCACACTTGAAAAGCGTCTTGTAGTTGTCTTCCGAGGTGTCCACGGCCACCTTGATCGAGGTCCGGGTGTTGGACAGAACCTCGAACGTCCTCGATTGTCCGCCATAGATTATATACATCCCCGTTGTGTTGGGCACGAGGTCAAGACCGACGAGCGAATCCGTCGTCCAGTGAGCGTCCGTGCAGACCAGCGTGTCGTAGTTGGCGCCAGAGATGGAAGAAACTAGGCCAACGCCGACCAGCAACGGGTCGCTTGTCATGTCAGTCACGCCAGGCGATATCCCCTCGTAGTCCGACTCGCGATTCGAGGCGATGCAGTTCTGAGTGAGAGTCGGCGAGGAATCCTGACAGAAAAGGCCGATCTCGTTCTGAGCAATGATGTTGTATTGAAGCTGTGGCGACGAATCGAATACGCTTACGCCTCGTTCGTAGTGGTCAATGATGGCGTTGTTGCTCAACATGCAGCTGGAGCCTCTGGTAACGACTACGCCGTCATAGAGGCTGTTGATGACCTTGTTGTTGAGGATGTAGCCGTTCGACGCTATCGTGTAGATGCCATGCTCGAAGCCGGCGATCCTGTTGTTGCGCACCAGCGGCGATATATTCTCCGCCCAAATCCCCACGTATCGCCCCGTTATCTCATTGTTGTAAATGATGGGAGCGCCAGAGCCCTTGGCCATGATGCAGACGTAAACTGCGTCGATGCTGTTGTTGAATATCTGTGGGGAGGTGTTTTCTGACCTGATGCCCACGTATCTGCTCTGGATGTAGTTGTTCTCGATGACGACGTCGGCGCCCTTGCAGTCGATCCCGATTATGCCCTCCTCGATCGAGAGGCCCGACACCCTGCTCCCTTGCGCAGCCTGAATGGCAATCGCGTCTGCCCCGGCATCGACAACCGACCGACTTCTGCCGCTGCCAAGAAGCGTTACGCCCTCCTTGAGGACGAGCGCCTCATTGAAAGCGCCAACGCCGACACAGACCACGTCGCCCGAGGCGGCGGCGTCTATTGCGTCCTGAATCGTCCGATACTCGGATGGGACGTAGAGTGCGCTAGCTTGAACACCCGTTGGAAAGCACCAGAAAACCGTTAAGATAATTGCAGACAAGGAAAGAACCCTAATATGTCTCATTGAAAAGCTCCTTAAGAACTGTGATTGATGTCAGAACACCTGTCTCTTCAGGGACGCATCCCACAGACCCAAGATAGCAAAGCAGCTGTCAAGATACAAGCCTCGAGGAGCTCCCCGATAATCAGATTGATCGTTTCTGAAGTTGAGCTCTGAAGCTGGCTGGCACATAGGCACGGGAGTTCATATCGAAAGCCGAGTTGTTGCTTCTTTCACCTAACGGGTGCGAACGAGGAGCAGGCTGTAATCCCCGACAGGGGATACCGTGGGTAGCCGTGCGTGCAACGCAACGGGGAGGGGGATTGTGGCGGTATTCGCACCGTCAGGCTACGCCTGCGGCTACCCATGGTCTGCCCTTCGGGCAAGAGCTTCTGCCC
>DATLAJ010000109.1 GCA_035527515.1 bacterium | reverse complement strand
CCAAGTTCTGCATTTGAAGTTCTGCAATCGTGTGCTCGTGGTTCCAGAGGCTGTCCAATAAAGGGGTCAGCCGTGTTTCTTGTAGGGGCGATTCACGAATCGCCCACAATATGTTGTGGCGCTGGCGTCGGGCGGTTCGTGCACCGCCCCTACATCCAGGGCCAGGCATCCTTAAACACAAGGATTCTGCCATGCAGATGCACTTATTGGACAGCCTCAAACCTGCGAAGGCTAATAGCTGTCTGCGCACGACACGCGCATTGCGGCCCAGGCCGTGAAGTCTAACGGCCGACGATCTTGGCCTCGATCTTGACCTCGGTCTTCATTGACGCGGAGATGAGGCACCGCTGTTTGGAGTCGGCCAGCGCCTCTTCGACCTGAGCGATGTCCTGGTCCTTGGGGACCTCGATCGTTACGTCCAACGTGATCTGGGAGAACATCAGCTCCTTGTCCACAAACTCGAGCTTACCGTTTGCCTCACTCGTATAGGAGGTGAACCTCACTCGATTGCGCTTGGCCTGAGATATGAAGGAGAGCAGCACACAGACTTCGAGGGAGGAGACGAAGAACTCCTCGGGGCTCCACACGTCGCTAGGGCTGCCCTTGCAGAAAACTGGTGGACAGGCCACCGTGATGTCCGGCTTGCCGGGCGCATGCGCAAGGCCCTGATGCTCCTTCGTCCATTCAAGCGATGTGGGGAAGTAGAAGACCCTCGTGTTTGCCGACATAGTATCTCCTTTGTGTCTCGTAAGCCCAACAGAAAAGCAGCACAAAGGCTATTGACTGCGGTGCCACCAGTCAAGGCCAATGCGCCAGGAGGAGTTTTCGTAATCGTGCCTGGACCTGCTCAATTGAAGGCGTTCTTCCTGCATCCCCCGCAAGTGGATTAACGTGGATAGCCGTAGGCGCAACCTACGGACCGAGGACTCGATCGGATGCGTGGGCTTCCCACGGCAATAATCGTAATCGCCATTTGTGCGTAACCACACAGAGACATCAGGCGAACAAGCATAAGCCCGCTCTGTGTGGCTCGGTGTCGCTCTGGTTATTCGATTAGCCCGAGGTCTGACATCGCCTCCCGTAAGACCTCGCCCACCTGCTTGTGATGCTCAGGAGCGCATATCTCGTCCAGGACACTCGCCTTCTCCTCGGCCAGCCAGGGCAGCCGCTCCCGGAGCGTCCTGGGCTCTCTTGTCCTCTCTTCGGGCTGCGCAACGACCGCGTCGATTGCGGCTTTGTAGCCGCGGGCCGACTGCGCGAGGCTGTGGTTACTTCTCACGTAAGCCCTGGCAGCTTTGCCAATCGCCTCGCCCTGTTTGGGGTTGGACCAAAGCGACTCGAGCCGCGCCGCAAGGTCGTTCGCCTCGGCGGGCGAGTGCTCCACGAAGAGGCATACGCTGGGTGGAAGGTAGCAGTTATGAGCAAGCCGCGTGGCGATCACTGGTCTGCCAAGCAACATCGCGGTCAACATCGTCGCAGATGTCTCGCGGATTGCGTTCGTCCTGAGATTCAGAACGACGTCTGCGGCAGCGATGTAGGTATGGAAAACATCGTCTTGCACATAGTTCTCCAACCGGACTGCCTCGGTCAAAGCGCGAGTCCTGATCATGCAGGCAAGGTCAACTCTCGGATCGGGGTCGCCTGTGAATACGAGCATCGATTTGGGATGCTTCTTTACGAACCGAGCGAAGCCATCGAGGACGACTTCGGGCTTTCTGTGGGGCCCAACGAAGCCTTGGTTGAGAACAATGAACTTACTCGCCGGCAAGTTGAGCCTCCTTCGCGACTCCGCCCTTTTCAGAGTCCTCCCCGGCTCGGGCAGACCCATGTTGACGAGATAGGCGGGCGTCCGCGGAGCCACCTCTTGGACGAGGCGCTTGACGTAGGGGTTGTGAACAATGGCGGCCCGGCTGGACCTCAGCACCTTCTCGTTCATCGGGAAGACATTAAGCAGCGGATTGAACTGCTCCCCGGCGCAGACAAGCCTCGCGATCTCGGAACCTCTGGGGCCGACGCAGTCCTCGAGCTCTCGCCGGTAGGTCTCCTCGTCGGCCGAGGCGCGGAGCATGCTGGCCCTGGACGGGTGCAGGTTGAAATCATGCAGGACGACAATTCCGGGGAAGTTGAAGATGTAGTGATACATAAACTTGTAGTGCAGGTCGTTGCCGAGCTCATAGATGATGGCGTCGTATTTCTCGCTGGCGAGTCGCTCTTCAAAACGCAGGTAGTTCATGACCTCAAACTGTGATGTTATGGCCTCGTCGTCCGGGTCGTAGTCGTCGATGAATATGTCGATCTCGGCAAGCTCCTTGAGTTTGGGGAGCAGGTTATGGCAGTAGTTAGCTAGACCGGAGCGAATTGGATACAGAACAGCGAACAGAGCGACTTTCACCTTATTCGTTCCCCTACTACTTGACGAGATTGACCGATAGCCGCATCCGGTAGGTCGCTTTGCGGCTTCCCTCATGATGCTCCGGCGAGGTTACCCGGGCCAGAGTCTCGTACACAAGGCTCTTTATCGTGCAGCCATCGGAACAGAGAACAACCCTGCCCTTCCCGCGTCCAGCAACACCCGGGCTTGAGGCGCCGCTTTCGGCCTCGCCCTCAAACGACGACGAGAGACCTACAACTGGCCCTCCGAACAGTATGGGAACCTCCTCCACCGAACATCTGTATCGAACCAGCAGTTGCCCGCTCTGTTCCGCAATAAACGGGGCCGCGGGCTCTTTTGACTGTGTAATCCAGCTGTCGTTCTCGCCCACCGGGCCAGCCGGCAGTCGCGGAAGCGTCTCCAGCAGCGACTCGAGCACCATGTTGGCTGTGTTCTGGGGCTGGGCACCTGATGCTGGCTCCCGCACAGTCGTTTCTCCGCGCTCAGATATCTCGAATTGGACAGTCGCCTGGG
This sequence comes from bacterium, assembly GCA_035527515.1. Taxonomy (NCBI): domain Bacteria; species bacterium. The sequence continues at coordinate 6,281 of DATLAJ010000109.1, read as the reverse complement.
TCCCGTGCGCTGCCCCGTGGCCGATTTTCTTGCCGTTGCGCGTAACAACGAAGTCTCGCAAAGAAGCCTCGAGAGCGAAGTGGTCGCCCTCATGCCCAAGACACCGCAATGTCAGATGCCCCCGGACAGCGATCGAGGTAACCGAGACCAACGAGGCCTGCGCCTCGAGCTCGTAGTGGAGTGGTCTCCCTTCCTCGAAGCAGTAGTGAAGCTGGGCGGTCTGTGCCCACCCAGCGCACAGAACGGCCGTTATCAGCAGTGCGATGCCGGCAGCCAGTCCTGGCGCCACCTTATGTGTCAGGAAAGCCACGGTTTCATGCCCTTGACGCTTGCCCTCTCTAGGCAATTAGGCGCTCTAGCTGAGGCAACACGACGCATCTCGCTCAGTGGGTGGCATATATGACTCTCTTCTCACGTAGAATAGCGCGCCGTCTGAAAGGGTTTTTGAGCGCCTCTTCCTCAACAAGGTCCACATCTCGACCAAACATGTCCTTGAGCTCATCCTGCATCTCAACCAGCTCAAAAAGGCTCCACGGAGCGTCGGGCGTGAAGGTGACCAGAACGTCAATGTCGCTGTCCGGGCCAAAATCATCCCTAACAGCCGAGCCAAAAAGAGCGAACTCGACAATTTCCCAGCGCCGGCAGAACTCGGCGATCTCGTCCTCAGAAGCCAAATCCCGAACCGCCATCCTGCTTGCTTCGTTCATGACGCCGCCACTTTCGTCGCTCTCCATTGTCTATTCATAGCGCTACACGACATGGCCCCAATGTCATAGCGCCTGCCCCAATTCTCAGTAAACCATCGCTGCCGCTACAATCATACTTGAGAATCACACTCGGTCAAACAATGGAACCTTTGCCGTCAGGAGCACACCGGGTGTTGCGCTTCCCAAAACGACAGCCGATTGGAACCCTCTATCTGCTGCTAGCGCTTTTTTAAGATCACGATGTATTCATATCTCATCGTCGATTCCTTTGCCCCAACTACATTCGATGGGGAGTTCCGGGAGGGCATTCGCTTGTTGGAGATGATTCGCTTCTCCGTCTTAATGTGCCTAAAGCCATTCTTTTCAAAGAAGTATGCCGCGACTTTGTCGGTCGGCAGCTCGATCCCCTTCACGCGCCGATTCCCGACGATGAAGCACACATGCCGGCCTGGTTTCACCTTCTTAGCGATGATCTGAATGCATCTATGAAGATCGAAATAGAACGAGAAGACCTCCCTTGCGCGCTTCTCGTCTATCTGAGCGATCCTGGCAACGAAATCGTTCAGCCCCTCCGATGGCAGGTCGCGTGTGACTGCTCGCGGCTTCCCTCCCAGCGAAGTTCTATCTACGTTCTCTTCCAAGCCCAACCATCTGAGCGACAGGCGCGAGAACTGGCCGTAAGCCACGGTCGTCCTTGAGTCACCGTACGGGGGAGAGGTTATGACTAGGTCAACCGAGCTATGCTCGATAGGCATCCCGTCCATGATATTCCTTTCCTCAACTTGGAGATTCCGCGTTTTAGGAGGCAAGTCGCGATAGAAGTCGGTCAGCGTCCTTATGTTCCTCAGAGATACGTCACGGAATGTCTTGATGACGCTCACTTGTTCCGTGTCGTCCTTCTTCCGCAGCAACTTGAACTCGTTGTATCGCGTCCTGGAAACTCTCCTGACTGTCTCGGAGAACGCCACCTCAAAGAAGTTCCGCAGACAGTCCTCTTCTATCGTTCCAATTACCGCTCTGAGCTTGGATAGACACTGAATGACACCCTCGTGGAACCAATAGTGAATGTTGTGGAACTCAATGGCCGAGGCTTGGGTCTGACCATATTGATCAGTGAGCTTCGCGAGTGTCTCAATCAGTGCGCTGCGCTTGATCGGTGTTGCTCTCACTCTCGATATCAGAACAGCTAGGGGGTTGATGTCGTAGCCCACAAAACGTCTCTCGCCGAGCAAAGACTCGACGGCCGTGACTCCCGAACCCACAAAGGGATCGAGGATAAGCTCCCCCTCGGCTGAATATTCTGCGATGAGTCTCCTGACCATCAGGAAATGCAGCATCGCCGGATATGGATGTATCCCATAGACGCCGCTTGATGCGGGCGTCTCCTGAAAATCAAAGCCAACTAGACTCTCGTCAGGAACCCATTCATGGATCAGCATGCATGGGGTCCTATAGAATCTCTGCAATTTCACGAATAGGTCGCAGTAACTATCGATTTGATCCTCCGACAAGGCATGAACACAGCCCTTGATTCTCTCCTTCAGCCATTCTTCGCCTTTTGTTTGCGTGCTCCTGCTATAGCGACAGACCGACTTCACAAAGCAATAGAATCGTTCCATATCACAAGGATGAGAGCTCTCAGGATAGAGCCTAATCCAGGCGTTGAATGCCTCGTCAATGGGATGCTTATGATGGATTATCGTCAGGTCGATATCCTCCTCTTCAGTATGACGACGATCTCGCCTCATCCTCACCCATACAGCAGTTTCCCGTGCTTGATGGCCGTGTAGAAGATCGAGCCGACGACATCCTTGAACCTATCAAACTGCTCTTGTGATCTGACGAGTATGTCGAATGGAAAGGGCACGCCGCGAAGCTGCCGGCGTATTTGCACACTTTGGAGCCTCGGATTCTTGGCATCCGGCGTGATGATGAGCAGGTCTATGTCGCTGTCCGGGCCAAAATCATCCCTAACAGCAGAGCCAAAAACAAATATCTTGCTTGGAGTAATGGCCCTGAGTATGCGAGCCACAATCTCCTCTTTGACCGTTTCACTCAGCGCCGTCAAGACCCCATCCTCTTCCAAATGCCCTTAGTTGCGTCCGCCTGTTTCAATATCGAATCTTATGTAATGACTGGAAACCGTCAAGGACTTCCGGCTCACTCGCCCTGGAGATCGCCCAGCTCGCATTGGACGGCCTCGGCGTGGCCTTTGACTTTCACCTTCGTCCAGACCTCCGCTATCTTGCCCTCGGGATCGATCAGGAAAGTGCTGCGGACGACGCCGTGATAGCCCCGCCCATACATCCTCTTGAGCTGCCACACGCCATAAGCCTCGAGCGCCTCGTGGTCCGGGTCGCTCAGAAGCGTAATCGTCAGAGCGTGCCTCTCCCTGAACTTCCGGTGGCTCTCGATCGAGTCGGGGCTGATCCCGATGATAACGGTTCCCATCACCTCGAACTTGGACTTGAGGTTCGTGAACTCCTGTGCCTCTTTCGTGCAGCCAGACGTGTTATCCTTAGGGTAGAAATAGAGGACGATCCATTTCCCTCGAAAGTCTTTGAGGCAAACCTGCTTGCCCTCGCTGTTGGGCAGGCAGAAGTCAGGTGCGGTGTCTCCTTTTGTGAGCATTTTACGGCTTCCTTACATGGTTCTTATGAAATCGAGTATCTCCAAGATGTCTGGCAGCGGAGGAATGTCATAAAGCTTGCCAGCGATCATTATCGGCGGAAGAACTTAACTGGAGGTCGTCCGAATCTGCCGAGGTTGCATAGACTCCACACGTCCCTGATCCGAGCAGCGGCACAAAAAAACATCACAACCGCCTCAAAACCGCGCCGAGTGCCGGTCATACTCACTTCCTAAGCGCCGCCCTCGCTGGGCTATTTGAGGGTCTGTGTTTTGTCAACAACGGAACCGACAGAATAAGTATCGCCCAGGCAAGGTCCAATAGCTCCCTTTAGGAGCGCATCTTTTAACGGAGATTCGGGACTCGTCCCCGCGCTCGCGCAGTTGGAGACCGCGGAGTAATTCGCGGCTTCGTCAAACGTCTTGAGTGCGAAGTAGTATTCCTTGCCCATCTCCGGCAAGGGAAAGAGCAGAAACTCCGTTGTTCCCGGGAACAACGGGAAGTAAAAAACCGGCACCGTCAACGCGTTAGCGAAATCATCATCGGTCAGAATAGGCGTCGCTGAGAGGCGCAGGTCATAACCGCTGGCCCGGCCGAGAGTCCCATCGTCGCCAGGCGCAGTCCAACTGAGGCGAGCGTGGGCCTTGTCCTCGCTCAGTTGTGCGGTCAAATCAGTGACCCTTGCGGGAGGCGTTATGTCGGCAGAATGGTCATAGAGTCTGAGACAGTGCAAGTCGTCGAACCTGTTCGGAGAGTTATAGCCCCCGAAGGTGAGCATGTAGGTGTTCTGGTCGATCGTGCCGCGAGGGACCGTCAGCAGGGCCGGGTACTCTCTCGGCGTGGGCGGGATACCGGTAACTACGTCGGTCAGGCTGTGCCACTGACTGGTCTCGATATCGTAAGAGTTGAGCTGATTGGTCTCTAGCAGGAAGCCGTGTGAGCTGTCTATGGCATCCCCTCCGAAGACGATGACTCTGTGTAGGTCCTCGTCGGCCGTCATCGCGTGCGTTATCCGCTGCATAGGAAGTGTGCCCGAGGTGGCGAGGGACACGAAGGAGAGCGATTCGGGGTCGAGAGCATATATCTTGCTGCTTATGGCCTCCAGAGCAAGGCCTCCAAACAGGTAGCCTCTGTCAATGGATGGCATGTAAGCAAAGGCCGTCATATAGACCTCCGTTGGACGGACGCCGGAACAATCCAGCGTTAGCCACTCGTGGGTGTCGAGGCCGAACGAATAGAAGTCTAGTGCCCTTGTGTAATCCAGCCGACCGGATTCGTTCTCCGCTACTATGAAGCACCCATACAGTAGCAGCCGGTTGCGGCGACTATCCAGGAAACCCGCGGCGGGCAAGGTCGGCTTAGACTCGCCGTAAGAGATCGGCGGCGGCTGGCCCGTTGGCTGGAATGCAGTCCACTCGTGATCCGACAGGTCGAGGCGATATACGGTAACGTCTGACGCGATCATCCATACCGCATCCTGGGTCTCGTCGTAGAAGGCAAAACAGGGTCCGGACGATGGGAAGGGCCCCGTTGTGGGGACAATCTCCCACCGAAAGGTCTTTAGGTTCAAAGCATAGAGCACATCTTCCTCGAGCTCACAGGTTCCGCCCAATACATAGACAAGTTTGCGGACGGGGTCGAGAACGAGCGCTGAACTCGAGCGAGGCGTAGGAGCTGCTCCCGGCAGGTGCAACTCCAGCCAGTCCACATTGGCGGAAGGCGTTACGAGCATGGCATTCGAGGCTTCTCCCTCCACCTGGGTATGGTCGTACGCCGCCACCCACACCTCGTAGGTTGCCTCGTCCACAAGCCCATAGAGTCTGTAGGTCGTCAGGCGTCCTGCATCGACATATCTGGTCTCCTGCGCTGCGAGGTCGCCCGGCGGTCCCGAGACCATAGCGTAATAGAGCCGGTAGCCAGCGGCGTTGAGATTCTCCGACTCCTCCCACCGAGCAAAGATGGACTCATTCCCGGCTATGACCTCCTCCAGGTGCGGCGCATCGACGACAGTAGCAGGCGAGGCAACAAACTCGCCATTGGAATAATCGCTCTCTTGGGCACAGCGATCCATTGCTGTTACAGCAATATGATAGGTCTTGGCGTTATCGAGGCCCGTAAGCAGCAAATTACTTCTCCCGAAAACGGTGATTGGCGAGGCGCCTTGCTGTGCGTCTGTTCCCTCGTAAGGTTCGCAGCACCCATCGCTGTCGTAGTAAACGCGACAGAAGAGGACATCGCTGTTGCTAGGAAAGGCCCAGCTGATCCTTATCTCCCGATCGCCGACCCTTCCGGTCAGATTCGTCGGGGGGGAGGGCGCCTCAAAGTCGAAGCCGGTGCCCGCACGGAACTGGAACTGGAACGGCTCGACCATCGCGTTTCCGGCGTAGTCCGAGAGCGCGGCATCCAGGGTAACCGAGACGGTCGCCCCTGACGAGAAGGCCGTGTATGGCACGAACTGGATGCAGGCGAGGTTTGGGTCGAAGTTGAACTCGCCCTGCATGTAGCCTGTCGGCTGACATTCCACGGTAAGCGAGTCGTGTGAGACGCTGGAGGGGTCCGTATCACTGGAGAGCAGGATAAAGATGTTGGCGTTACGAGGCACCTTGACCCTGCCGTCTCGGGGCCGGGTATTCTCAACCGTAGGGGGCTCTGTATCCGGACCAAAGGTGAAAGTCCAAGAGAACGGCTCCATCTGGTTTGATGGGAATGCTGCGTCGCTGCACCAGACCCGGACAATTACCTGCTGATCGTGATTGAAGGTGTTTGCGCTCGGGTAGTATGATGCTTTAAGGCCGTTGAGAATGCTCCTGTCACTCAGAGAGACAAGCTCGCCGTTTATCATCATCCGAAGGGACGCGGGGGCTACGTTGCCGGCAAAGTCCTTGAACCAAACAGATATTCGCGACCCGCCACGTGTGCTCAGAAACTCGTTAAAGTCAAGTATG